>NZ_JBJIEP010000003.1:0-281679 GCF_046557955.1 Shinella agrisoli
GCCGCATCGCGCTCGGCTATCGCCTTCTTGTCCGCCTCGGCCTGGCTGCGTGCCTTGCTCAGCGCCTCTTCAAGCTGCTCGCGTCCGGCCTGCGCGGCCGTAAGGGCCGCATCGCGCTCGGCTATCGCCTTCTTGTCCGCCTCGGCCTGGCTGCGCGCCTTACCTAGCGCCTTTTCAAGCTGCTTGCGTCCCGACTGGGCAGCCGTGAGGTCCGCATCGCGCTCGGCAATGGCTTTTTGCAGTTCGTGAATGCGTGTTTCCAACCCAGCCAGCCGATGAGCATTGATATCGGCGACAAAAGCCAGTTGCGGCCAATCGGCATCCTCATCATTGCGCGCCACCAGCTGAAAGAAGCGGTCCTTCAACCAGCTACAGATCCGGATTTCATCGGATGCATCGTTGAAGAAGACCTCCGCGCCGCACCGCAGATAGATATTGTTGACCTGATCGAGAAGCCCGGTTTCCTCGAAATACTCGAGCATCGACATTTCCGCGCCGGGTGTCTCCAGAACGAGCGAGAACCCTTCCTTTTCCTCACCCAGGGCGGAGGCTAGGGTTTTGGCAGAAACATGTTCTGCCGTCACGGTTTTCCGTATACGGAGCCCGGGAAATAGTGACTGCAGGGCAGGCGTGGTCGGCTGAACGCTGAACAAACCGGGTTGGGTATAGGAAAACATCTCTATCTCGCCATCTCGGTCCGAGGGGATAGCGGCGATCTTAGTAACTTGGGTCTCATCCCAGGGTAAACAGGAGCGAACTGCGTCTTCGTTTCCGACCGGATCGAGCAGCATAACTCTAGGAGGGCGAGCATTAGGATGTCGTTCAAAATACCATTTTAAGGTTTCATATGTACCCCATACGACGGCAAGTATCGTATTCTTGTCAGCATCATCGCTGGGTCTGTCACCCATGTCGGCACTCCTAACAATCGGTCACCGTCTGGCTTCATTGCCGAACAGCCACACTTGTAGAATCGGACTATAAAGAAGCCAAATCGCAATATGAACAGCGCGACACAGACCATTGTCATGTATCGTTGGTTTCAGACGACCAGGGCGCAGCTTCCTCGTTTTCCTGTTCCCAAGTCGCAGCTTTCAGCCGCTCGATGGCGCCGTCCAGCCTGAAAAAAGGCGCGTTCGGACCTGCATCCGGTGCGCAAAAGGCGTCGGTCAACCGGTCGACGGTGCGTAGGCAGGCATGGAACGTCTTGGCGGCTTCGGTCGAGACCGATCCAACAGCGAGAGCGGCAATGATGTCGCAGATCTTGCCTTCGATATCTAGGCTACGCTTGCCAGCATGAAGATCGAGGAATGCAGAACCGTTTTCTCGCACCCGGCCTTGCCAGTCGGGCAATTCGCGCAGATCGGCGGCCAGCTCAGCCTCCGAGTGGCTGACGGGATAGGTTCCCATCGGATCGAAGGTGAACTTGTCCACCTTTTCCTTGTGAATATTGAAGTAGAAGACCGGCTTATTATGGGCAATCGCTTCGAGAACGCCGCTGGCGAAGCGTTGCACAGAGCCGCAGCAGGTCTGCAGCGTTTCGTAAAATCCGTCCTTCGAAACCAATTCGGGAAACAATTCTCCCTTGTCGGCAGGATGGCGGCTGATGACGGGTTCATAGCCCGCGTCCCCGACCGCCCGCACGGCCGCCCTCAGCCAGTCGTCGCGATGCTGGGCGAGAACGCCATAAGAAAAATTCGAATTGATCAGGATTCGCCTTTGCGCAAGCGGAGAATGGGGAGGTTCGGGCTGGTTGCGCATGGCCTGGATGCGTGGAATCCCGGCTACGAACACGCGCTGACCGGAGGAATCGGCAAAATAGCGGTAATCGAACACGCCGGGCAGGATAAGGTTTTCGACCAGCCGATAGGCATTCCGATCAACCGCGATATCGACATCATCATAGTCCTGGATGCCCTCAACGATGCCGAGCGTCGTCAAGCCGGCCGCCTTGGCGGCGAGCATCAACGGTCGGGAGATATAGTCCCAGTCGTTGAAGGTAACCATCACCCGGGGGGTGAAACGGCCAAGCATGAATTCGCCCAACCCCAGCAGTTCGATACCGTATCGGCCGGCGGCGGAGCGTACGCCGGCGTCTCCCCATTGAGGCGTCAGGTCAAGCGTCAGAAAATTGATACCGAAGGCCCTCAATCGCGGCGCCAGTAAACCGATAGTCCACACATGATAATCCTTGTGCGGAATGAACAGAACCGGCAGATCCTTTGTGGAAGGCGCGACGGGCGAGGGCATCGCAGGCCTTGGAGCGTCGTCCTGTTTCTCCGATCGCGCAGGCGCGAACGTGTAGCCCGCACTCAGGAGGCGGTGGAAGAACGACGCCTTGCCATCGGGTCTGTCCGCTTCTGCAAACCCGCCGATCGCGCGTGCCACCGCGGTACGTAGCACCACCTGTCCCAGCCGCAATTCTGCACGGTCGTCAGGCTCTCCAGCATGGAGACCCGCATACCGGGTTGTGTCCAGTCGATGGAGCATCTGCTCAAGGTCGGCTGGCGGAGCCTCATCCTGTATAAAGGCGACATAAGGGGCCTGCGCGAGCCTAAGTCCGGTATTGCGCGCTGCGCCGAGCGATGCCGACGCCTGAAAGCGTACGAAATAGAAACGGGGATCGCCGTTGGCCATGTCGGCGGCAGCCTCCGCCGGGATGCCAACATCGTCTATGACGATGCATTCAAAATCGCGAAATGGGTGAGCCCGCAGGTAAGCTATGGCGCGTGCCCTCTTTTCCCGCGGCCCGGGTTCGCACAGGATAAACGAGATTTTTGGGAAGAGAGGCTGCCGATGCCCAAGATGCATAGCAAATGTGTTCCGTAGGCGATCTGCGAAATGCATGTGGCGCGCCGGACACGCGCTATCGACAGTGGCCGGAAGCTTTCAAGGGTAATGAAGTTTGAAATGTGCCGCAAGGCGGGAATCATCAGGTGCCTCCTGGACGCATGCGGCTCGCCGCGATGTCCTCATCGGGGATTGACGCTCCTGGTTAGATCGTTTAGCCATCTCGCCTACAACTAGGGCCATTTGCGCAAGGGCAGAGCAAATCCAGTAAAGTGCAAGGCGTCGGCGGATATTGAAACTGCACGGGGACGAAGCGTATCGCAAATCAAACTCAGCGAAGTGCTCTCCTACATCATTTCTGAAGGTCAGAACGTTTTCGCGAATGATGCGGCATGTTTGAAAAGTGTTTGTAGCGCCACCATCCGTGACGTACGGCGCTGTAGAAGTTGGGAATGGAACCACTGTGACAACTCCATCAGCGACCACCGCCAACTCACAATATGATGCGGTTGTTGAAAAGCTCACGGCGCTCCTTAAGGGAAGCGGCATTGATGTCATTTCCGCCGTTTCCTCAGGAGAGCCGGCCAAAAGAGACGTTCGCTGGCCTGTGAAAGGACGCAAGTCTTGCCTGGTCCTTTACGAAACGGCTGAAGACGCTGTCGCTCGCGGCTTGCTGTCGGGGCAATTGCCTAGCCAGGTGTTGGCGAGGTGGATGAACGATGCCGAGAACTTGCTCGCAAGGCATCGTCAAGCCCGCCGCCAACTGACTTTTGTTTCAATCACTTCGGTTCTCACGCAGCCGGAAGATTTCCTAAACGCGCTGTCCCGCCGTTTCGGCGACCAGGATTTTCCGGGCGGCTGGCTGATATCCGAAAAGCTGGTGTGGTCTGCCTGGCAAGGCCTTCTAGCACGCCAGATCGTCTCCAGCGAGGCCGACGCGACACGTTTGAGCAGCGCGCTCGAAGCGGCAGCATTGCCGCTTGAGGCATACCGCTACGATCCCGATGCCGCCGCGTCGGAACTCGACGCCATGCGGACGGATCGCGAGCAACTTGCGTTACAAATCAAGGAGCTTCAGATTCGGACTAGCGTCGAGCTGAGCGAGGCGAAAGTCCGCCAATCCGACCTAGAAGCGGAACGTGCACTGTTGCGCGATCAGATCATGTATTTGCAGCAGGCAATCCAAGATCATGCCGACGCAGCAACCGGGCAGCAGCGCCAGCTTTCCGACATGAAACTAGCGCTGACCGCAGCTGAGGACCGTGTCGAAGGGCTGGAAGCGACTTTGAAGGGAGTGACCACCCGGGCCGCTAGAGACAAGGCGGATTTCGATGCCTTGAGCACCCAGAAACAAAAACTGCTGGAAACCTTGAACCAGCTCATTGCCAAAATTCTCCAAGGCAACGAATTGAGAGACTGGCCATGGAGATCGCGCCGGACGCGACAGATCAAGATCGTCCGCGATTGGGGTATCGTTGATCCGGATTGGTATCTACAGCATCACCAAGATGTTGCCAACGCCGGCGTTGAGCCCTTCCAACATTACGTTGATCACGGTTTCAAGGAAGGCAGGCCGCCGAATGCGGATTTTACATAAATCGGCTACCCGCGCATTCATTCGTAGACACTGCTGCGATGGCTCCGGCGATCGCTGCTTGACCCGAGCCAATTCTCTCTCCGAGACATGGACAATACAGGAGCAATCCGTTAAGCGTTCCTTTGATCGGTCGACATCGATACTTTCGCTTTTTATATTGTAGTTTACCTCCTGATTGCCCATGCGCGCCAGCATCATCATCAGAACACTCAACGAATCGCGTTATCTTGGCGATCTGCTTGCGATGATATCGCTACAGCGCACGGATGGGATCGATATTGAAACTGTGCTGGTCGATTCCGGATCGACTGACGGAACGGTCGAGATCGCTACGAAGTTTGGAGCACAGATCACCACGATCTCCAGATCCGAGTTCTCGTTCGGGCGCTCGCTCAATCGGGGTTGTGAGTTTGCGACCGGCGATATTTTCGTTCTGATTTCAGGCCATTGCGTTCCGGTGGACGTATTCTGGCTGCAGACTCTGTGCCAACCGCTAATCGATGGTAAGGTCGCCTACAGCTACGGAAGGCAGATCGGCGATGACAACAGCAATTACAGCGAGCGCAGGATTTTCGCAAAATACTTCACCGAGCAGTCGCGCATTCCCCAGGACGGTTTCTTCTGCAACAACGCGAATTCCGCAGTACTGCGCTCCGCCTGGGAAACGCATCGTTTCGACGAGGAACTGACGGGGCTGGAGGACATGGATCTAGCCAAACGGCTGGTCGCGGTTGGGCAGCGCATTGGGTACGTTGCGGAAGCGCCAGTGTTCCATCACCACCAGGAAAGCTGGCCACAGGTCCGCAGGCGTTTCGAACGCGAGGCCATCGCACTGCGGTCGATCATGCCGGAGGTTCACCTGTCCTGGTTCGATGTGTTGCGTTTCGTGACAGCCAGCACCCTGGGCGACTGGCGTTCGGCACGCAGGAACGGGATCCGTTCGACGTCGAACCTGGATATGTTGCGCTACCGCTGGAACCAGTATTGTGGTTCCTATAAGGGCAACCATGAACACAAGCTTCTTTCGCGTCAGGCGAAGGAGCGCTTTTTCTATCCCGAAGTTTCGCGAAAGGCAGATCAAGATGAGTGGCTCAGGCCGTTATGTCGCCCTTCTCCCAATGAAGGCCACCAGCCAAAGAGTTAAGGCCAAGAATTTTCGCCCGCTTCATGGCAAGCCTCTTTTTGCTTGGATTCTCGACAGCCTGCTGGCCGTAGAGGAGATTGATGAGGTAGTGATCAACACCGATGCGCGTCACATCCTGGCCGAAAACGGTCTTGTAGACAGCGACCGCGTACGCATTCGCGACCGCAAGCCCGAGCTGTGCGGCGATACGGTGTCGATGAATCTCATTCTCGCCGACGATATTGCCGCTGTCGAGGCTGGCACCTACCTGATGACCCATGCCACCAACCCCATGCTGAGCACGGCGACGATTCGCGCCGCACTCGACCAGTACAAAAACGGCGTGGCAGCAGGGACGGCAGATTCATTGTTCACGGTCAACAAAATCCAGACCCGGTTCTATCGGGCCGATGGCAGCCCGGTGAACCATGATCCGGACAATCTCATCCAGACACAAGACCTGGAGCCGTGGTTCGAGGAGAATTCCAATCTCTACATTTTCTCGCGCGACAGCTTTGCCAGCACGAATGCGCGGATCGGGCGCAAGCCGCTGCTCTATGCCATGGACAAGATGGAAGCGATCGATATCGACACGCCGGAAGACTGGGCCTTGGCCGAAGCCGTGGCCTCCTTGCGCGCTCACACGGCCTGACAGGCCGGGGGAAAAGAGACGATGAAGAATGTTCTTGTGACATGCCCGCCAATGCTGGGACAAATCGACCTGTTCATGGAATATGCCGCCGAGCGCGGGCTGAAATTGCATCCAGCCAAGGTCACCCAGATTCTGAGCGAAGACGAGTTGAAGGCTCTGCTTCCGGGTTATGACGGCTGGATCATAGGCGACGATCCGGCCACCCGATCCGTGTTCGAAGTCGCGAAGGCGGGCCGGCTCCGGGCCGCGGTGAAGTGGGGGATCGGAGTCGACAATGTCGACTTTGCTGCCTGCAAGGATTTAGGCATTCCGATCATCAATACACCACAGATGTTCGGAACCGAGGTGGCGGACGTAGCGACCGCCTTCGTCATCAGCCTCGCCCGTCAGCTTTTCCTGATCGACCGCGGTGTCCGCGACGGCAAATGGCTCAAGCCTGCCGGCATTAGTCTTTCGGGACGACGTGCGGGCGTGGTGGGGCTAGGCGACATCGGCCGCAACACGGTTACCCGCCTTCAAGCGCTGGGGCTGAAGGTTGTGGCCTATGATCCCGGCGTCGATGACGCAGGCATTCCCGGTATCGAGCGCGCGGCTTGGCCCGAAGCGGTCGACACTCTCGATTTCCTCGTCTTTACATGTGCACTCAACCAGCACAACTTCCACATGCTGGATGCGGACATTCTGGCACGCTGCAAGCCCGGCATCCGCATCGTCAACGTGGCGCGCGGCCCTCTGATCGACGAGGCCGCCCTGATCGCTGCGCTGCAATCGGGCCATGTGCATTCGGCCGCGCTGGACGTCTTCGAGATCGAGCCCCTGCCCGCAGGAAGCCCTCTTCGCGAGATGGAACGCGTTATCCTCGGCACCCACAACGGCTCGAACACCATCGACGGCGTGATTCGCGCAAGCCGTACCGCGATCGATCGATTGTCCGGCTTTTTCAAGGAATTAGGTTGATAACGCCCTCATCAGGTCGGCGCTGCAGGCTCCACGAGCACATCTGTTTGAGCTAAAGACAGCCTGCCAAAAGCGATACGGAATGTTCTGGGGTCCGTATCGATGAAAAATAACAGGACAGAAAATCAGGTCCTAAGCGATTGATGCTCTTGTTTCCTCTAAGGGGCAAAATGACAAATAGATTTTTGTAGTTTACATGAGTGCTATTAACGATCCAACGCACCAAATCTCCGAAAGGTCTAAGCATGCCATCCGTTACCGAGTTTTATAGGAAATACGATGGTAAAAGGTGCTTCATCCTTGGAAATGGCCCTTCTCTGAACAAAGTCGACATGAATCGCATGCGAGGCGAATTCACATTCGGCGTAAACTCCATCTTTCTCATGACCCGAGATAAAGGCTTCAAGCCGACTTTTTATGTAGTAGAGGATAATCTCGTTTTTAACGAGAACAAAGATGATATTGATACCTACGAGGGCGTAATCAAAATTCTACCCAAACGCTATGCTGATCAACTAAAATCTGGTGAGAGTTGCCATATATTTGAAATGGACACCTCTTTCTATAATCGCAATCAAAGGGAAAAATACGGAACACCGCAGTTTAATATAGAAGCAGAACCGTTATTTTATTGTGGGCAATCGGTTACCTATATCAATATGCAACTTGCATATTATTTTGGATTTACAGAAGTATACTTGGTTGGAATGGATTTTTCTTACTCAAAACCTAAAGATCATCATCAGAACGGAAATCACATTCGTTCTGAAGGCGACGATCCTAACCATTTCCACAAGGATTATTTCGGTAAGGGCAAGACTTGGAAGGATCCACGTTTGGGCCGGGTACAACGCAGTTATCTACGCGCTAAATTTGAGTTTGAGTCAGCGGGCCGGCTTATCATGAACGCAACCTTCGGCGGAGAGCTTGAGATATTCCCCCGTATCGATCTCGAAATGCTCTGGGGCAAATGAAAATGCAGATCGCCGTCTATGTCCTCTATCAGCGCCGTGAGTTAGCCAAGGCGGCCAGTTTTCTAACGCAGGTAGGCCCATTCCTAGGATCGGATGTCAAGCTTTGGCTTTTGATCAATGATGAAGATTGTTTGGATATACGCGGGGTGGCTTCTAATGTATCGCCACATATTCGTATTCTTTGCGCCGGACGTAATCTTGGAGTTGCCGGCGGGCGAAACTATCTGATCCGTGCCGCGATAGCTGAGGGAGCGGAATTTTTAGTCTCTTGTGATACTGACATTATTTTTGAGCAAGACTATTTTCGGCGTATCGCTGCAAATTGGCAGAAGATTCAGGCACAGGATCCAAATGTAGGATTGATTCAGCCTGTTTTGCTGGACGGCCCCAAGGTAATGGGATGTTTTGCAGCGCTAGATGGTGTACGTGATTGGTCAGAGTTGCGTGGCCGCCTAGCTGGCGATGCCAGTCTCCTCCAACCGTTCTGGCCAAAGGTGCGCGACATCTTGGGCGAGGAGGCAGCCTTGGATGCAATCATGCATGCCGGTGTGAGTAATGTCTGGGCGGCTCATTTCGGAGCGCCAATCGACGATAATTCGGATGCACCTGATCAGCAACCGGAATTTCTGGAAATTTTCCGCACCCGCTTCCCTACGCTACGCAGCGACCCGGATCTGCTAGGCTCGGTACTTGCCGAAGGCAAACCAATTCGTATCGGCACCACAGCCGGCGGGATCAGCGCCTTTCACTGCAGCTTTTATGAACGATCAGGTGGATACGACGAAATATTCAATCCGTTCGGTTTTGAAGATTCCGAATTTGGCTTCCGCACGCAAGCCGCCGGTTTCCACCATTACCTGTTGCCAGAAATCGCTGCTATTCATGACATTTTTGTTAGTGGACAGCCTCGTAGCCTGCTTTATGCAGCACGCATCGGATTATTGCGCGGGGTTGAAGCTGGCGGCCGCAACCTAACAATCACCCAGCGCGAATTCACTCTACGTCAGAGTCTGTTCTTCGGCTTACGCACTTTAAAGACCGCATTCGTGCGTCATATGAGAGAACATCCAGCTGAAAAGACGACGAAACTGCTTCCTTCGGCACTAGCTTCTTACGGATTCGAGTTCTTTCGCGGTCTCCTGCATGCAGCTCAGCGGGACCAAACCTCGATGTTGGCAAGCCTGACCGCATTGCTGAACCCAGGGCGGCAGACGGTTGAGCCCGTGGTGCTGCCGCTTGACCGGAACGTTGCTTTCGTCAGCCGACAAGTGGTAAAGACAGGCAATTTGCCGATCGCTGCGGGCGGGCGGTTTGGTCTTCACGCTTATGATTGCCATATTCAGGAGATTGCGGGGGAAGAGGTGTTGCCCTCGCGCCACTTCGATCTATCGCTGCATGTCCAACGACAGGATAATAGCGATGATTACGTTCTTATTGCGGATGTGTTGTCGGACGACATCCTTCACAAGATTGAGATGCGTTTCCGCCTCGATTTCGCCAATGCGGCCCAGGATGGAATTCTAAATATCATCAGCTTTGATTGTAGGAGCAAAGCGCACGACTACGGGGCCTTCTCAAACGAAGAGCTTTACCCTTCTCCTCGGCTTTTTGCTTCGAAAACTTGGTTGCCGATGGTGCTTGCACAACTCGACTCGGTTGGCAATACAGATGGTGGGCTCGGGCTTAAAATACCGCTCGCAGCATTGGCCGATTATCTGCAATACGGTAAGGATAATCAAGCCCAGGAAGGTCGGGCCAAACCGGTCCGAATCTCAATTCCAACGCGAAAGCGGGTTTTGATCTTCACAGACAGCCGTGGTCAGCATAAGCCACGTGGCTGCAACCACGATGTTTTCGCCGAACGCATGGCCAAGGATCCGCGGCTTGAGGTCGAAAGCTATCTCTGCCCAATGAAATGGACGACATCGCTTGACTTCCTGATGTCGTTCTCTCCGGAGCAGTTGGCGCGTTATGATCATGTTGTCCTTTATACAGGCATTGTTGAATGGTCGCCGCGCAAGCTGTCAAATGCAATCGAAGATATCTATAACAGAAAAGTGGCCGAGAATTTAGGTAATCTCGGACTGAACACTCGCGACTATTCGAAAAAAATCATCAATTCTAAGAAGGAAAAGTTTGACGAAATCTTCGGCATTGAGGTGATGGCAAACCATTTGGCCAACCCCTTCGAGACTATCTACGAGGGCGAACGAACCATCAACATGTATCCGCTTGAGGCCGGAGTTGAGAAACTAGCCTCTAGATTGTCTTCAATTCCTAATCTTATCTTCATTACGGCCAACCGGTTCATTCCGGGCTGGCGCGGTGACTACCCACGTGAGCGTCCGGCCAATATGTCGATCGTTCATGAGTATTCGACGCGCTTTGCCGCCAGCTTTCCTGCTGAGAGAGTGATCGACCTTATGGCTTGGGACGAGGTCGAAGTGCAGCGTTATACCTGCGATAATCTTCACCTGACCGAAGCAGGAAGCGATTGGATCTATGACAAACTGATGGAACGATTGCAGATGATACCGCAAGCGAAGTCGATCAGTACGGTACCGGCTGAACCGATGAAAGTATCTGCTACTCCCAAGTTGCAGATTCGTTGGCCGGAGATGAAATTTCAATCTTTTAAGCAAATCGAGCGTATGAATTCCGGAAAGATTGCGGCCCTGACCAAGCGTGTCGGTCGTGAGGGTCAGAAGCTCGCTACGCTGGTGATAGGATTCAGGCTGCTCGATGATGCACCCGAAAGGTTGAGCAACCTTCGTGCATTGTTGGATTGGATCGATTATTATTATGCTAATCTCTTTGATGTGTTGCTAGTCGAACAAGACAACCATCCGAAGCTGAACCTCACCAATTTGCAAGCCAAGGATTATGTTCGCTACGAATTTATATTCAATGATAGGGAATACAACCGCGGCTGGGGATACAATGTCGCTGTACGCCACTTCTGTAAGGATGCAGAAGTCGTGGCATTGATGGACACAGACGTTCTTACTGGCGCAAGCTTTGTTTCTGGGATTGTGTCTTGTTATGAGACGGCTGATGTTTGTTCACCCTATGTCAATATCTATTATTCTTCAGATGAAGAGGCGCAGAAAATCCTTTCGAGCCGTAAGCTCGATCACTTGAATAATCCGGCCCGCGTAAAAAATCCGGTCACACTCTGCGGAGGGATCGTGATTTTCCGTCGCGCAATCTTCTTGGCACTCAAGGGCTTCGAGCAGTACATCGGTTATTCCTGCGAGGACCGTGCACTTGATGTGACGATTCTGAATCATTTGGATCCAGCGCGGATCAAAGTGTTACCCGAGACCTATGTTCATCTCTATCATCCAAGCGATCAAGCAGCGCGGGTGAATTTCGATAAAATCTTCAGTCACTTACAGGAAAACTATAGCTGCCGCTATCACGAGGAGATCAAGCCTTTCGAGTTTATTCATCGGCTCTGCGACCATGCGCCAAAGGCGCAGACGACTGGGTTGATGATTGAGCGCGCCCGGGATTTTGGTGACATTGATCTCTATCGTTCTAACGTTCCCCTAACTATTAATGGTCAGCGCCAACGCGCTTCAGCTCTTGCTTATCAGGAAATAGGCGAGGTTTCAGGCACCTTGATTTTCCCGCCTGACTTTAGGGGTCTCTCCGACTATGCCGAGCGCGAAGTTTATGCCGGGACACAGCCGCCGGATTCGGAAGAGCTTGCGAGCTTTTATAACCGCTATAAAGGCGAGCGTTGCTTCATCATCGGCAATGGGCCCTCATTGAATCGTCATGATCTCACACTACTCGAAGGAGAATTCTCTTTCGGGGTAAACTCTTTCTATTACAAGACTCGCGAGACGGGTTTCATGCCCACCTTCTATGTCGTCGAGGACAGTTCTGTAATGAAGGAAAACGTGGAAGAAATCCGCGCCTTCAACGCGCCCTTCAAGTTTTTCCCCACCCTTTATCGCCGATTTGTACCCAAAACGCCTAACACGTTTTTCTTCGAGATGAATCGGAGTTTCTATGAAAAGAGTTCACCTAATTATGTGGTTCCGCGCTTTTCTACAGACGCATCGAAAGTCCTCTACTGCGGACAATCGGTGACCTACATAAATCTGCAACTGGCTTTCTTTATGGGATTTACCGAAGTTCATCTAATTGGAATGGATTTTGACTATATCATTCCTGAAAGCCATAAGCGCAATGGTGATGTGCTCCTATCAGACACCGACGATCCAAACCATTTTCATAAAGATTACTTTGGTAAAGGCAAGACGTGGAAGGATCCAAAGCTTGACCGTGTAGCGCTTAACTATCGCCAAGCCAAGCTTTCTTATGAGGCAGTCGGCCGGAAGATATACAATACAACCATCGGCGGCAAGTTGGAGGTATTCGATCGGGTCGACTATGAGACATTGTTGCGCGACCCGCTTACAGGCCGAAAGAGAAAAGAGCGTATCCTTCCCAAAATCCTCTCGAAGACAGGCGTACAGCTGTCATCGGCGCCCATTACTGTTGCCCAAGACAAACGCGCCTTCCTTCGTCGTCTTGCGTCCGATCTTCTTCTCGATTTTTCTGCCGGCGTGGCCCGGCTAAATAACAATGCAGTTTCAGATGAGGTCGAAAGGGCGCTTGCTGCTCTGCCTGCCAACGATCCGTTGGTTCAACACTTCCAACGTGTCAAGACTTTTGCGCAATCGCGGGTGTTATCGCAGCAATAGACATCGGCCCACGGATAGTCATCATAGTTCGCGTTGAACAAGGCAAGGCGAGCTCACGTCCCCTGATTGTCCGTGTTTGTAAGTTAGCTCTGTTCAGGTTTTGGCCCTGTTCGGACCTGATGACCTGAGTCCCAAGTTTCCTCCAGCGTTTCGGAGAGTCGCTGCGATGTAATATTCGACACG
Source organism: Shinella agrisoli (assembly GCF_046557955.1). Taxonomy (NCBI): domain Bacteria; kingdom Pseudomonadati; phylum Pseudomonadota; class Alphaproteobacteria; order Hyphomicrobiales; family Rhizobiaceae; genus Shinella; species Shinella agrisoli. The sequence goes on from NZ_JBJIEP010000003.1 coordinate 12,995, forward strand.
GATCTGCCGGCACCCCTGAGGATTGCCATCGAGGTCAGTTCCGTGCCGTTGTCGGAGACAATCGTTCGGGGACGGCCGCGTGGGGCCATTACGGTGTCGAGTTCTCGCGTCACATGCAGACCCGAAAGGGAGATGTCCGCGACCAGTGCTAGGCATTCCCGTGTGAAGTCGTCGACAACGGTCAAAACGCGAAACCTCCGTCCATTGGTGAACGCATCGCTGACGAAGTCGAAGCTCCATCGTTCGTTGGTCCGTAAGCGGTCAGCCGATGGCGTCAGGCTTGAAGTTCCATGGCATAAGCGCCTCGATATCGGCTACCGGCCAGCCTTGAACAATGCGGGTCAAGGTCTGAGATAGCCAGTGGAGCGGATCGACGCTGTTCATTTTGCAGGTCTGCAGCAAGGTGGCCAGCGTGGCCCATGTCCGTCCACCACCCTCGCTTCCGGCGAATAGGCTGTTCTTCCTGGTGATTGTTTGGGGCCTGATCGCGCGTTCGACAATGTTGGAGTCGATTTCGATACGGCCGTCCGTCAGGAAGCGTTCGAGCGCCTCGCGCCGGGTGAGCGCGTAGCGGATCGCCTCAGCGGTCCTGGATTTTCCCGAGACCTTGCCCAGCTCCTTTTCCCACAGGTCGAAGAGACTGGTGACGATGGTCGAGGACGTTTCCTGGCGGAGCCGGGCTCGGGTGCCGGCGTCCTTGCCGCGAACCTCGTCCTCGACCTTCCACAGTTTGGTCATGGCGACGATGGTGTCTGTCGCCGCCTGCGAGACCCCGCTGATGTGCAGGTCGTAAAACTTGCGCCGAAGATGAGCCCAACAGCCCGCGAGCTGGATCGTCTCGTTGCTGCCGGTCGTGGCCCGCGCCTTGGCCAGGTTGCTATAGGCCGAGTAACCGTCGACCTGCAGGATGCCGCTGAAGCCGGCGAGATGCCGCGCCACGCACTCGGCGCCTCGGCTGTCTTCAAAACGATAGGCAACCATCGGCGGGCTGGTTCCGCCGTAGGGTCGATCATCGCGCGCGTAAGCCCAAAGCCAGGCTTTCGTCGTTTTCCCTGAGCCGGGCGCCAAGGTGGGCAAGGTCGTTTCGTCGGCAAAGACCCGTTCGCCCTCCTTGACCCGCTCGAGGATATAATCGGCGCAGAGCTGAAGCTCGAAGCCCAGATGACCCATCCACTGCGCCATCAAATTCCGGCTGATCTCGACGCCGTCGCGCAGATAGATCGCCTCCTGGCGATAAAGCGGAAGACCGTCGGCGTATTTGAAGACGGCGATATAGGCGAGCAACCGTTCCGTCGGCAGGCCGCTTTCGATGATGTGCGCCGGCGCCAGGGCCTGGATCACGCCGTCACGCCCCCGGAAGGCGTATTTGGGCCGGCGCGTGACGATGACCCGGAACTTCGGCGGCACGACGTCCAACCGCTCTGAGCGGTCTTCACCGATCAGAACTTTCTCTAGCCCCGCGCACTCGGCGGGGATGTCCGGCTCGACCACCTCCTCGATGCGTTCGAGATGAGCGGCAAAGCCCTTTCGCGGACGCGGGGTGCGTTTCGGCTTGTCACCGGACGCACGATCAAGCTCGCTCTGGATCACCGAAAGGCCGGTCTCGACCTCCTCGAAGGCAAAGGACACCTGCTCATCATTGACGGCCAGGCGCAGCCGCTCGGAACGCGTGCCGTGTTGCGTGCGCTGCAGAACCTTCAGGATCGACGTAAGGTTTGCGATCCGCTCGTTGGCGCTTTTCTCGATCGCTTCCAGTCGGGTGATTTCGGCTTGCGCAGCTACAAGCCGAGCCTCGTTCGCAGCCCGTTCCTCGGCCATCGCTGATATCATCGCTTTCAGCGCATCGACATCGTCCGGCAAGTTGTCGGGAATGGGCAGAACCATGGGTGGCAATAGAGCACAAAAGTGGTCGTTTTCCCAACTATTACAGCCACATGATTCATCTTGCCGCAGGCCGGTATCAGCCCGTCAGCAGCGGTCGCCGGACCTTGGCTGGACGGACCTTCTTCCAATCCATTCCAGCCAGAAGCGCCATCAGTTGCGAATGATCGAGACGAACGCGCGCCGCCGATATGCTCGGCCAGCAGAAGCTGTTCTCTTCCAGGGTTTTCGAATAGAGGCAGATCCCGCTGCCGTCCCACCAAACGATGCGGACACGGTCCGCCCGTTTCGACCGGAACACGTAAAGCGCGCCATCGAACGGGTCGAGGCCACCATCCCTCACCACCGCCAGCAAGGAGGCGGCTCCCTTGCGGAAGTCGACAGGTTGGCACGACACGTAAACCACAGCGCCGGAAGCGATCATGCCGTGCGCACCGCCCGCAGAACCCTGGTCAGGTGATCGGGGTCAACGTCGCCGCCAGCGCGCACAACGACATCACCTACGACAATCTCGATCATGCCACCGCCCGTTGCTTCAAAGCGCGTGAACTTGACTGGCCCGGTGTCATCCTCCGCTAGCGGTGCGACCATTCCCGATGAAAGCACCTTGCGACGCCATCCATAGAGCTGGGAGGGGTCCAGACCGTGAGAACGCGCAATCGCCGAGACATTGGCCCCGGGCGTAAACGTGTCAGCGACAAGCTGCGCCTTCTCTTCGTCCGACCAATGGCGCGGCTTGCGCCGAGATCGCACCGGCTCGGCTGTCAAAACCTCGAATGTTCGATGCTGATTCATACTGTCGCTCATAGGTTTCCCCGCATGATTCACGCAGAAAATGAGCGATCAAAAACCAACGCGCTATGTGGGGCAGCCTAAGCGGTTACGTTGGTCCGCAACGGTAGCGCAATGGGCCGTCGCGTTCCCAAGGCTCGTTTAGGGCCACAACGTTTGCGAACTGCGAGTTTCTCTTCCCGATAGAGGAGACGCAGCTTCTTCAGGTTCATGACGATGCCCTGCCGATCCAGCATTACATGGATGCGGCGATAACCGAAGCGGCGGCGCTCCGACGCGACCTGCCTCATGGCTTCCCGGATGAGCACATCATCGAGCCGAACGCTGCGATATCGCACGCTCGCCCGATCAACGGCCAGGATCGCACACGCCCGGCATTGGCTCGCATCATGCTCTTTGCAGACATGGGCCACCGCATCCCGCTTTGCGCCGGGCGTCACCATTTTTTTGATGCGACATTCTTCAAATTCTTCAAAATGGCGTTGTCCAGCATCGCCTCCGCCAAAAGCTTCTTCAGCTTGGCGTTCTCATCTTCCAAGGCCTTCAGCTTCCGAGCGTCGGAGACATCCATGCCGCCATACTTCGCCTTGTATTTATAAAAGGTTTCCTCAGATATTCCTTGCTGCCGCCGCCAAGCTTGAGGCGCTTCTCGAATGTTCCAGTGCTTTGTCGATGCTCTTCTCCGCGCTCTGTCCGTTGAGATGAAGAAGACGATTTATCGGCGACCGCGAGCTTTGTGAACGAGAACTGGCTGGGGCGCCAGGATTCGAACCTGGGAATGCCGGTACCAAAAACCGGTGCCTTACCGCTTGGCGACGCCCCAACGCGGCGGGAGCCTGATAGCAAAGCGGGGCGGGGCGGACAATCCTTAAGTTCCGCTTTCCCGCGATTATTGTTGCCCGCCCTACCCGATTTTGTCCGCCCTGCCCGATTTTGCCCGTCCTGCCCGATTTCGTCCGGCCTGCCCGATTTCATCCGCCCGTGCGATTTCGATCGTCCCACCCGATTTCGGCCGGCCCGTCGGATTTCGGCAGGCTTGCCCGATTTCGGCCGGCGCGGCGGGCTTCGTGCTTGGCAGGCGGGTTGTGCGAAGATAGGGTCCGGCGTGAACAAGCCCTTCGCGAGGAGCCGCCATGTCCCCGTTCCGCGCCCGCCCGCCGGCCGTGCCCACCGTTCTTCTCGACGATCCGGTGGTGCGCGTCACGCGCTGGGATTTCGAGCCGGGCGCCGATACCGGCCATCACGTGCACGGGCTCGGCTATGTCGTCGTGCCGATGACGGACTGCGACTTCCTCATCGAGGAAGAGGCCGGCGAGCGGCGGGTGCACGCCCCGGCCGGCGCGGTCTACCGGCGCGAGGCGGGCGTGGCGCACAATGTCGTCAACGGCGGCGACAGGCCGATGAGCTTCATCGAAATCGAGTACAAGTGACCTTCCCGTGAGCGACGACAAAGAAGAAAGCCCGCATTTCGACCTCGCCTTCAACCCGGCCCACGGCGAGGCCGTGCCGGTGGCCCCGCAGGTCCAGCGCATCACCGTCAACAATCCGGGGCCCTTCACCTTCCACGGCACGAACAGCTACATCGTCGGCGGCCGCTCGGTGGCGGTGATCGACCCGGGGCCGGAGGACGAAGCGCATTTCCGCGCGCTGATGAAGGCGCTCGACGGGCGCGAGGTGACGCATATCGCCGTCAGCCACACCCACCGCGACCACTCGCCCCTCGCCCGCCGGCTGAAGGCCGAGACCGGCGCACTCGTCGTCGCGGAGGGGCCGCACCGCGCCGCGCGGCCGCTCCATGCCGGCGAAAGCAATCCCTTCGCGGAAAGCTCGGATACGGATTTCGCGCCGGACATCACGCTCGGCGACGGCGACAGGGTGGAGGGCGACGGCTGGGCGCTGACGGCGCTGCTGACGCCCGGCCACACGGCCAACCACGCGGCCTTCGCGCTGGAAGGGCCGGACGGAATCGTCTTTTCCGCCGATCATGTGATGGCCTGGGCCACGACCATCGTCGCCCCGCCGGACGGCGCCATGGCGGACTACATGGCCTCGCTGGAAAGGCTGCTGGAACGGGACGACCGCCTCTACCTTCCCGGCCATGGCGGGCCGGTGACGGAGCCGGCCTCGTTCCTTCGGGAGCTTCGCACCCACCGGCGCATGCGCGAGCGGGCGGTGCTCCAGCGCATCCGCGCCGGCGACCGGCTGATCGCGGACATGGTGAAGGTGATCTACCGCGAGACCGATCCGCGCCTGCATGGCGCGGCGGCGCTCTCGGTGCTGGCGCACCTGGAGGACCTGGTGGCGCGCGGCGATGTCGTCACCGAGGGGCCGCCTTCGCTCAAGGGGCTCTATTTCCCAGGCCCGGGACTCTGATCGGTTGCCGCCCTTCTTGCGGGATTGCCTCAGTCGCCCGCGATGCCGAGCAGTTCGGCGTCGAGCGCCTTGAGATAGCCTTCGACCATCTCAGCGCCCATGCCGAGATCGTGCGGGCCGTAGCGGGAGGCGGCGCGCATGTCGACCAGCGTCGTCTCCGCCTCCTCGCGCAGGCGGATGACCACGTCGAAGCGGAAGCCGAAGACGGGCGAGCGCCACTCCCCCTGCAGCAGCACGTCGCCGGATCCGCCGGTGCGCGGGCCCAGCGGCGTCTCGAGCGGGCGGGCCTCGGGGATCGGCACCTCGCCGAGCGATTCGGCGCCCTGCCCTGCCCTGGCCGGATCGGCCACGAGGTCTTCGAGGTCGGCCAGGATGTTGTCGAGCCCGTCCTCGGCGGTGACCGTAATGCCGTAGGCGGCGGCGACCTTGCGCGCGCCCTGGTAGACGCGGTCGAGCGCGCCCTCGTAGCGCCGGCCGGAAAGGCCGGGATAGGCATCGAGCTGCACCTCGCGGTCACGCCGCGTCACCACGCCGGCGCGCGGCAGCCAGTCCTGCTCGGCCGAAGGTTCGGAAAGCCAGGGCGGCGCGGCGGCGGTGTCCGTCGTCACGTCATAGAGCGCCGGCTTGTAGAAATAGGAATAGGCGGCCGCCGCCGCGACGCCGAGCGGCAGCAGCGAAAGAAGCAGCGCCGTGAAGGATGCCTTGCCGCCCCGCGCGCCGACATGCCAGAGGCGCGCCAGGCCGACGGCCGCCAGCAGCACCGCAAGCCCCGCCATGGTGGCGGCAAAGCCGGCAAGAACCAGGAAATGCGGCGTCGTCAGCGGACCGAAGCGGTGCGAGAGCACCACGGCGACGAACAGCAGGCAGGAAAACAGCGCCAGGCGGCGCGCCCAATGCGCCGCATGGGAAACGGGCCGTTCGTACTGGATCGTGATCGCCATGGCCTCACCGGATGCGTCCGCGGCGCCGCTTGCCGCTCCCACTTCCCTAGCGCAGGGCGACGGATTTTTCCATCGCCATGCATCAGGACAGGATCCTTCGGCGGGAGAACACCCGCCGCTTCGCCTCCCGCAAAAATCCCTTGTGTGCCGCAAATTTGCCACGCTCGTTAACGATTTTTCACGAACGGGGGTAAATCAGGAGAAGACGATATGTTGCCGACGCAGACCGCCGCCGACACACCTGTCGCCACAACCGCTGGCGATCCTGCCCTGCCCCTGGAGCTGCTGGAGCTCGAACTCTCGCTCGACGGCTTTTCCGGCGACGAGGCCAGCTTCGCCGAAGCGGTGCACAATGCCGCGACCCAGCTCGGCGGCGACTTCCTCTTCGACCTGCCGGCCTCCGGCCTTGCGGAGGATTGCCTGCGCATCGCGGCGCTGCGCGTGCCCAAGGGGGAGGAGGGCGGCCTTGCCGTCGTCTTCGCGCTCCTGGATGCGGAAGGCTCGACCATCCGGGTGGAAAGCCCCGACGAGAAGACGCAGGACCTCAAGCGTTTCGCGGATGCTTTCGTGGACGTTCTCGAGCGCATATGAACCCTTGTCCGCAAGCGCGCGCCGACCTATCTCAGGGGAAGCGAGCGGCTGAGGAGGCAAGGCCATCATGATGACATCGTTAAGACTTTTCGCTCTGGCTTCGGTGGCCGTCCTCGTCGCGGGCTGCCAGACCATGACCCCGGCCGAACGCCGGGCGGCCGACGAGGACAAGTGCGTCTCCTACGGCTTCCGCCGCGGCAGCGAGCGGTTCGCCGAATGCCTGCAGCGCATAGAGCTCGACCGTCGCGCCGACGCCCGCAGCCTGCGCTACAGCAACTACAACTGGGGCTGGGAGCGCCCCGTCTATGTGGTGCGCCCCGTCGTCGTAAGGCCCAAGTCCTGAGGCATCACGCGCGGCTGCCGTTGAAGGCGGCCTGCGCCGCGGCGAGCCGCGCGATCGGCACGCGGAAGGGGGAGCAGGACACGTAGTCGAGCCCTGCCTCCTCGCAGAAGCGGATCGAGGCCGGGTCGCCGCCGTGCTCGCCGCAGATGCCGAGCTTGAGGTCGGCCCGCGTGCGCCTGCCGCGCTCGGCGGCGATGCGGATGAGCTCCCCGACGCCGTCGAAATCGAGCTGCACGAACGGGTCCTGCTCGACGATGCCCTTCTGGATATAGGTCGTCAGGAACGCCGAGGCGTCGTCGCGCGAGATGCCGAAGGTCGTCTGCGTCAGGTCGTTGGTCCCGAAGGAGAAGAACTCGGCCGATTCGGCGATGACATGGGCGCGCAGGGCGGCCCGCGGCAGCTCGATCATCGTGCCGACGAGATAGTCGATCGGGATGCCGCTTTCGGCGATCACGGCCTTCGCAACCCCTTCGATACGCGCCTTCACATAATCCAGTTCCGCCTTGAGGCCGACGAGCGGCACCATGATTTCTGGCACCACGGCGGCTCCCGTCGCCTTCGCCGCCTCCGCCGCCGCCTCGAAGATGGCGCGGGCCTGCATCTCGGCGATCTCCGGATAGGAGATGGCGAGGCGGCAGCCGCGATGGCCGAGCATGGGGTTGAACTCGTGCAGGGTATCGACGCGCCGGCGCAGGACGGCCTCGTCGATTTCGAGCGCCGCCGCCACCTCGGCGATCTCGGCGTCGCTCTTCGGCAGGAACTCGTGCAGCGGCGGGTCGAGCAGGCGGATCGTCACCGGCAGGCCGTGCATGATCTCGAAGAGCTCGGCGAAGTCCGAGCGCTGCATGGGCAGGAGTTTGGCGAGCGCCGCCCGGCGGCCGGCCTCGTCCTCGGCGAGGATCATCTCGCGCATCACGTTGATGCGGCTGCCTTCGAAGAACATGTGCTCGGTGCGGCAGAGGCCGATGCCCTCCGCGCCGAAGGAGCGCGCGGCGCGGGCATCCGCCGGGGTCTCGGCGTTCGTGCGCACCTTCATGCGGCGCGTGCGGTCCGCCCATTCCATGATGCGGCCGAAATCGCCGGAAAGCTCCGGCTGGAGCATGGGGATCTCGCCCTTCAGCACCTGGCCGGACGAGCCGTCGATGGTGATGACGTCGCCCTTCCTCAGCGTCAGCCCCTGGGCGATCAGAAGTTCGTTGCGCAGGTCGACCCGCAGCGTGCCCGCGCCGGAAACGCAGGGCGTGCCCATGCCGCGCGCCACCACCGCCGCATGGCTCGTCATGCCGCCGCGGGTGGTCAGGATGCCTTCGGCGGCATGCATGCCGTGGATGTCCTCCGGGCTCGTCTCGATGCGCACGAGGATGACCTTGCGGCCCTCCTCCTCGGCGTGCACGGCGTCCTCCGAGGTGAAGACGATCTCGCCCGTCGCCGCGCCCGGCGAGGCCGGCAGGCCCGAGCCGATGACGTCGCGGCGCGCGCGCGGGTCGATGGTCGGGTGCAAGAGCTGGTCGAGCGAGGCGGGATCGATGCGCGCGACGGCCTCGCCCTCGCTGATCAGCCCCTCGGTCGCCATGTCGACGGCGATCTTCAGCGCGGCCTTGGCGGTGCGCTTGCCCGAGCGGGTCTGGAGCATCCAGAGCTTGCCGCGCTCGATGGTGAATTCGAGGTCCTGCATGTCGCGGTAGTGCCGCTCCAGCCGGTCGCAGATGTCGCGGAACTCGGCGAAGGCCTCCGGCATCAGCTTCTCCAGCGACGGCCGGTCGGAGCCTGACGCGATGCGCGCCTCCTCCGTGATGTTCTGCGGCGTGCGGATTCCGGCGACGACATCCTCGCCCTGCGCGTTGACGAGGAACTCGCCGTAGAGCTTTTTCTCGCCCGTCGACGGATTGCGCGTGAAGGCGACGCCCGTGGCGGACGAATTGCCGAGATTACCGAAGACCATGGCCTGCACGTTGACCGCCGTGCCCCAGCCGGCGGGGATGTTGTGCAGGTGCCGGTAGGTGACGGCGCGCGCGTTCATCCAGCTTGCGAAGACGGCGCCGATCGCGCCCCAGAGCTGGACTTCCGGATCCTGCGGGAACTCCTCGTCCAGTTCCTCCCGGATCACCTCCTTGTAGCGGGCGATGACGTGCTGCCACTCGACGGCGGAAAGCTCGGTATCCTGCTCGTGGCCGAGCCGGCCCTTCTCGTCTTCGAGGATCTCCTCGAAGACCTCGTGGTCGAGCCCCATGACGACGTCGCCGTACATCTGGATGAAGCGGCGGTAGCTGTCCCAGGCGAAGCGCGCGTCGCCCGCATCGTGGCCGAGCGCCTCGACCGTGCGGTCGTTGAGGCCGAGGTTCAGCACCGTGTCCATCATGCCGGGCATGGAGGCGCGCGCGCCCGAGCGCACGGAAAGGAGCAGCGGCCTTGCCGTATCGCCGAAGGTGCGGCCGGTGATCGCCTCCATGTGGCGGATGCCGGCGCGGACCTGATCCTTCAGGCCTTCCGGCAGCGTGCGGCCGTGCTCGTAATAGTGGTTGCAGGCGGAGGTGACGATGGTGAGGCCGGGCGGCACCGGCAGGCCGAGATTGCACATCTCCGCAAGGTTCGCGCCCTTGCCGCCGAGAAGGTCGCGATCGCCCGCTCCGCCCTCCGCACGGCCCGCCCCGAAGGTATAGACCCACTTCTCCATCGACGCCTCCCCAAATGCGTCCGCGCAATCTACAGGAACTGCATCCCTTTGAAAACGCGGCGCGTTGGGAATTTTGCTGCATTGCATCAATTATGCAACGGCAATGCAACATAACGAGAGGTCGGCGCAGGCCGCATCCGCCGGAGCGCGGCCAGGCCCATGGCTCAGTTTTCCTGGATGGAGAGGCCCTGTTCGTTCAGCTTGATCTCGACGCCGTCCGGCTGCTTCTCCTCCTGCCAGGCATAGTAGGAAAACCCGGCCACCACGACGATGAGGGCGCCGATGATCATGTAAAGTGCGTTTCTGCTCACGTTTGGTCCCCGATTGCGCTGAATGCCTGCAAGAGCGCGCAGGCGCTGATCAATGCGCAAGCGGTCGTTTTGTTCCGAGGAGCCGGTCAGCCGAGCTTCTCGGCGATCCACATCTTGATTAGGGACTGGCGGGTCACGCCCAGCCGGCTCGCCTGCCGGTCGAGCCCTTCCACCACCCAGGCCGGAAAGTCGACATTGACCCGGCGCGTCTCCATGTTCGGACGGCGCGCCCTTGTCCAGTCGACGTCCGCGGCGACATCCCCGCCCTCGTCGAACTTCATGTCGAAATCAGTTGCCTTCATAGTGCTCGATCTCCTGTTCGCGCGCGCGCCGGACCGAAATGATGCGCACATTGTCGCCCCGTCTGACGCACACGGCGGACCAGTGCCGCCCATCGATCCTGCCGACGACGAGGTAGCGCGGCTCGTCGTCGGTCCGGGCGGGTGCTTCTATCAGGCGCTCGTCAAGCCACAGCGCTTGCGCTTCCTCGAAGTCGATACCGTGCTTGGCCTTGTTCGCCTTGCTTTTCTCGGGGGCGCACTCAAAGTTCATGGATAAAAATAGTATAGTAATTATACCATTTCAACTACGACGCCTCGCGCAGCTGCTCGGCTGTCTGGAGGTCCACCGACACCAGCTGCGACACGCCCTGCTCAGCCATGGTGACGCCGAAGAGGCGGTTCATGCGGGCCATGGTGATGGGGTTGTGGGTGATGATGATGAAGCGGGTCTCGGTGGAGGCCGCCATCTCGTCCATCAGGTTGCAGTAGCGCTCGACATTGTGGTCGTCGAGCGGCGCGTCCACCTCGTCCAGCACGCAGATCGGCGCGGGATTGGTGAGGAAGACGGCGAAGATCAGGGCCATGGCGGTGAGCGCCTGCTCGCCGCCGGAAAGCAGCGTCATGGTCTGCGGCTTCTTGCCCGGCGGGCGGGCGAGGATCTCGAGGCCGGCGTCGAGCGGGTCGTCGCTCTCGATCAGCTGCAGCTCCGCCGTGCCGCCGCCGAAAAGGTGGGTGAAGAGGCGCTGGAACTGCACGTTCACCACGTCGAAGGCGGCAAGCAGGCGCTCGCGGCCCTCGCGGTTGAGGCTCTGGATGGCCGAGCGCAGCTTGCGGATCGCCTCGATGATGTCCTCGCGCTCGGCGACGAGGGCGTCGAGCTTCTCGGTGAGTTCCTTCTGCTCCTCCTCGGCGCGCAGGTTGACGGCGCCGAGGCGCTCGCGCTCGATCCTGAGTCGGTCGAGCTCCCGTTCGCGCTCGCGCGGGTCGGGCAGCGGGGCGCCGGCGGGATGGCCCGTCAGCCGCAGCGCCTCGTGCGGCGCGCAATTGAGCGCTTCCCGGATGCGCGCCTCGGCCTCGACGCGGCGCTCGCGGGCGGAGACGAGGCGTTCCTCGGCGCGCCCGCGCGTCTCGCGGGATTCGGCGAGCTGGGAGAGTGCGGTCGCGGCGAGGCGGTCGGCCTCGCGCTGGCGGTTCTCCGCCTCCTGGAGGGCGTCGGCCGCCTCCCTGCGGGCGGCTTCCGCATTGGAAAGGCCGGTCAGCAGCTCGCGGCGCTTCTCCTCGATCTCCTCCGGCGCCTCGGCGAGCTCTTCCATCTCCTCGCGGGCCTCGGCCTCGCGCTCGCGCAGCGTGGCGATGTGGTTCTCGGCATTGGTGGCGCGGCTCTTCCATGTCTCGCGTTCGGCGGAAATGGCCATCAGCCGGCGCCGGCGCTCGGCCATCTCGCGGGCGAGCCCGTCATGGGCGGCGCGGGCCTCGGCGAGCGTCGCGCGGTCGGTCGCGACCTCCATCGTATGGGTGCGAAGGCCAAGGTCGAGATCGGCGAGGTCCGGCGCCTCCTCCAGTGCGGCGCGGGCGTCCTCCAGCGATTCCGCCGCCTCCTCCGCCTGCGCCTCGATCTGCGCCCGCGTCTCGGAAAGCACCGCTCTGCGGCGGATGAGGTCGCCGGAGGCGCGCTCGGCCACTTCCAGCGCCTCGCGGGCCTCGGCGAGCGCGCGGGCGGCACCCCGCTGCGCCTCGCGCGCCGCCTGCTGGCGCTGCGTCTCGGCGCGGATCGCCTCGCCCGCGCGGGCAAGGTCCGCCTCGGCACCGGCAAGGGCGGCGCGGGCGTCGTCCAACTCGGTTTCCAGTTCGGCGAGGCGGTTCTTCTGTTCGAGGCGGAGCGCCGCGGCGCTCGGCGCATCGGCGCCGGTGACGTGACCGTCCCAGCGGAAGACGGCGCCCTTGCGGGTGACGAGCCGCTGGCCGGGCTTCAACTGCGGCAAGAGGGAAAGCGCTTCCTCGACGCTGCCCGCGACGCCGATCTGGGCAAGGCGGCGATGCAGGACTTCCGGCGCACGGACGTGGGCGATCAGCGGGGCAATGCCGGGCGGCAGGGCCGCGTCCTCCGCGCCGTCGCCGGCAAGGCGCCAATGCACGGGCGCTGCGACATCGGCGGGCGAATCGAGATCGTCGCCCAGCGCCGCGCCGAGCGCGGTCTCGTATCCGCGGTCGACATCCACCTCCTCCACCACGGGCGCGAAGGAGCCGCCGGCGGCGCCCGCCTCCAGCATGCGGCGGATGGTGCGCGCTTCCGTCTCGACGCCGGCAAGGCGGGCGCGCGCCGCATCGACGGGGCCGCGCAGGGCCGATTCGGCAAAGCGCGCCTCCTCCAGCGCCTCCTCCACGGCAACGAGCATGTCGCCGGCCGCCTCCAGCGCCTCCTCGGCCGCCTGCACGGCGGCGCGGCGCTCTTGCGGATCGGGCAACGCGGCGATGCGGGCGTCCATCTCCTCCAGCTCGCGCGCCTGCGCATCGAGCTGCTGGCCGAGGCGGAGGTGGCGTTCGGAAAGGTCGCGGATCGCCTTTTCGAGCTGGTTGCGGACGGCCTGCGCCTCGGCGCGCTCGGCCGTGACGGCGGCGAGCGCGGCTTCGCTTTCGGCAAGTTTCGCGGCGGCCTCGTCCATCGTTTCGCGCGCGCCCTCGGCGCGCGCGTCGGCCTCGGCGAGGATTTCGCGGATCTCATCCTCTTCTGCGAGCAGCCGGTCCAGCACGGCGGCATTGTCGGCCACCATGCGCTCCTCGCGGAAAATGTCCTCGGCAAGCTGGGCGAGGCGGCGGGCGAGCTCGTCGCGGCGGCGCAGGAGCCGGGCGGAATCCTCTTCGAGCTGCGCGCGGGCGATCTGGAGGCGCTGGAGGACGGCGGCGAGCTTGGCCTCGTTCTCGCGCAATTCGGGCAGCTTGAGGCTGGCGACAGCCTGGTCCTTGGCGGCCTGCATCTGGGCGTTCGCGCGCTCGGCGACGATCGCGGTCGCCTGGTTGAGCTGGCTTTCCGCCTCGCCTTCCGCCTCCTTGGCCTGCACCCAGCGGATGTGCAGCAGCATCGCCTCGTGGCGGCGGATGTCGGCGGAGAGCGCCTTGAAGCGGTTCGCCTGGCGCGACTGGCGCTTCAGGCTCTCGATCTGGCTTTCGAGCTGCGATGTGACGTCGTCGAGCCGTTCGAGGTTGGTCTCGGCGGCGCGCAGGCGAAGCTCCGCCTCGTGGCGGCGCGAATGCAGGCCGGAGATGCCGGCCGCCTCTTCGAGGAGCTGGCGGCGGGCCTGCGGCTTTGCCTGGATCAGTTCGCCGATGCGCCCCTGCCCCACCATGGAGGGCGAGCGGGCGCCGGTCGAGGCGTCCGCGAAGAGGAGCTGCACGTCCTTGGCGCGCGCCTCCTTGCCGTTGATGCGGTAGATCGAGCCGTTCTCGCGCTCGATGCGGCGCGTCACCTGGATCTCGTCGGCGTCGTTGAAGGCGGCGGGGGCCGTGCGGTCGGAATTGTCGAGATAGAGGCCGACCTCGGCGGTGTTGCGCGCCGGGCGGTTGCCGGAGCCGGAGAAGATGACGTCGTCCATGCCGGACGCGCGCATGTTCTTGTAGGAGTTCTCCCCCATCACCCAGCGCAGCGCCTCGACGAGGTTCGACTTGCCGCAGCCGTTCGGCCCGACGACGCCGGTGAGGCCCCGCTCGATGACGAATTCGGTGGGTTCGACGAAGGACTTGAAGCCGAGGAGGCGGAGCTTGGTGAACTTCATGCCGGGAACGCAGGGCGGATGGAACCACCCCCCTCTGGCCTGCCGGCCATCTCCCCCTCAAGGGGGGAGATCAGCAAGAAGCAAGACCCCTGCTCAACCAGCAGCGTTGGAAATGGGCGAAGCGCTCCTCCATCCAATCTCCCGCCCTGAGGGGGAGATGGCCGGCAGGCCGGAGGGGAGTAAGCCCCGCCCACTGCCGCAAAAGAAAAAGCGGGCGCACGGCTTCCGCCGTCGCCCGCCGAAAATCCGGTCGAAGGATCAGAGCATGCTGTCGATGAGGGCCGACATGGAGTCAACCGACATGTCCCCCGAATAGCGCTTGCCGTTGATCAGGAAGGTCGGGGTCGCTGCGACGCCGAATTCCTTGGCACCGCGTTCGCGTACCGCGTTCACATCATCCAGAAGTTTCTGGTTCGTCAAGCAGGCCTGGAAGCTCTCCTGTGTAAAACCGGCGAGCTTGGACATCTGGAGCAGCGCTTCGCGGCCGTCCTGCGCTCCGGCCCAGGTTTCCTGCTGCTTCATCAGCATGGAGATCATCGGGAAATACTGCGCGGCGTCTGTCAGTTCCGCCGGGTTCTGCGGCTTGCAGCGCGCCAGCATGAAGGCCGCCGCGGCGCGCGGATCGAAGGGGAATTCGCGCAGGATGAAGCGGACCTTGCCGCTGTCGACATACTTCGCCTTGATCGCGTCGAAGGTGTTGTTGTGGAAGGCCGCGCAGTGCGGGCAGGTCGTCGACATGTATTCGATGATGGTGACGGGCGCGTTCGCCTCGCCGAGCGCCATCTCCGGCAGCGCGCCCGGCTTCACCGCCTCCGCCATGTCCACGTCGCCCTCGGCGGACGGGACCTCGACGGACCTGGCCTCGGCGGCAGGCGTCTCGGCCGTCTCGGCGGTGGTCGTGGAGGTCTCGGCCGCGGCGCCCGAGGTGGCCGGCGTCGTGCCTGCGGCTTCGCCGCTCGCCGTCTGGGTGGTTTCGGGAGCCTTGGCGGTCTCCTGCTTCTCATCGGAGCAGGCGGCCAGCGTCACGGCGAGCGCCGCGACGGCGACGCCGGAGAAGAGGCGCTTCATCAGGCTCATTTCGGAAAGGGACATGGTCTCTCCTGTCGGAAGGTATGGAATTCTTGGCCCATTGACGCAATCCGCAAGGAAACCGCGTCACGCTTTTCCCGGAATTGCTCCAGGCACCCCCGTTATACCCGCTTTGGGGCGGGAACAAGCTGTGCGAAGGCCAGTAACTTCAAAGAATTGTGACCGTTCGATGTTTCCCGCCGCGCTAGCGGCGGCGGCCGAGCACGGCCGTGCCGAGGCGCTTCAGCGCCGCCTTCAGCGTGTCGCCCTCGATGCCGTCCACGAGCTCGTCGAGATGGCGTGCGGCATCGCCGGTCAGCGGGCGCGGCTTCGGGCGGCGGCGCGGCGGCGCCGCCACCGGCTTCTGCACGATCTTGACCTGGTTGATCGCCGGAAATCCGAAGAAGCCGTTGATGCGCTGGATGATCTCGCCCTGCTGATGGCTGAGGAAGAGCGCGCGGGCGCCCTCGCAGGCGATCGTCAGCACGCCCGGCTGGTAGCCGCCGCCCTCGCCCGCTATCTCCGAGGCGCGGCGGGGCCAGGAAATGCGCTCGGGACGCGTGCATTCGGCAAATTCCGAGCCTGCGATCTCCTCCCACGAGCCGAGCAGCATGGTGTTGATGCCGGCGCGCTTTGCCAGCACCGGATCGATGAGGTCGTTGGCCACTTCGCTGATCTGGACGATGCCGCGCTGTTTCATCGGTCTGTCTACGACGTCTGCCTCTCGAGGGGTCCGGTTCCGCCGGCAGCCGCCGCGATGCTCGCGACGCAGATGCTGGCCGTGAAGATGAACACGCTATCATAGATGTCGTGCCCGAAGATGATATTCGTCATGCCGCCGAGCGCGTAGGTCAGGACGAGCATGAAGGAAATATAGAGCCGAAGGGCGCCGCCGGAAGCCCTGCGGGCCGAGAAGGAAAGGGCGAGCGGCGAAAGCAGGAGGGCGCCAAGGGCGATGAGGCCCACGACGCCGCCGCCGACCAGCGCCGTCAGGAAGCCGTTGTGAAAATGCGAATAGGGCGCGCCCGTCGCCCTGACGAGGGCAGCGACATGCTGCGGGCCGCTGCCGAGGACGGGATGCTCGGCGAACAGGCGCAGCGCCGCCTTCCAGAGCTCGATGCGCGGGGCATAGGACTTGTCGTCGGTCTGCGGCACCTCCCCGGCGAGGATCGCCGAGGCCCCTTCAAGGCGGCCGACCGCGCCGGAGACATAGAGGGCGACGGCCATGGCCGCGCAGACCAGCCCTAAAAGCAGGGCAACCCGCGCGGCCCCGAGGCTCCGCAGCCTGAACGCCGCGACATAGGCGACGGCGCCGACCAGCGGAAGCGGCGCGACGCCCTTGGTTTGCGACAGGAAGAGGGCGAAGGTCCCGCAGGCGAAGCCGATCCAGGCGAGCCGCTTGCGCCATGCCTGCGGATATTCGCCGTTGAGCAGCGAGACCGACGAGAACAGCGCGCACATCATGGCGAAGGGTATGGCGTTGCCCGCCCCGCCTTCGGCGCGCATACCGAGGAGGAACGTCTGGTAGGCCGCAAGCGGCAGGACGAGGATGCCGCAGAACGCGGCGCCCAGCACGAAGGCGGACAGGATGTCCTCCGGCCGGCTCAGCCGCAGGCGGGAGACGAGGAAGAGGGGCGCGAGGAACAGGGCGAGCGGCGCCAGCTTCAGCAGGGTCTGCCCGGGCGTCAGGGGCGATCCGGGCAGATTGACCGCCGCGCTCACGCAGGCGGCGAGGATGTAGGCGAATGCCGCAAGCGAGAACAGGACGTTCGGCCGGTCCAGCGACAGCCGGAAGCGCCCGCCGAGAACCGACACGATCGCCCACAGGGCGCTGCCCGCCGCGATGACGGTCACGATGGAGCCGGCAATGCCCGCGCCGGCACCGAAAATTATCGCGGCCCAGCGGTTGTTTTTGTCGGCAAGCCCTATATTCACGTGACGCTCCGAATGTCTCTGTGGTCGAGAAGCCGCGGTTAGATAGCCGAGGCCAGGCTGGCGGTCTACAGAATGCACATGCAAAACGACGCGATGTCCGATCTTCTCCTTGCCTGGTACGACCGGCATCACCGCGACCTGCCCTGGCGGGTGAGCCCGCCGATGGCGGCGCGCGGCATCCGGCCCGATCCCTATAAGGTCTGGCTTTCCGAGGTCATGCTGCAGCAGACGACGGTGCAGGCGGTCAAGGCCTATTTCGCGCTCTTCACGGCCCGCTGGCCGACCGTGGCGGACCTCGCCGCGGCAGACACCGAGGACGTTATGAAGTCCTGGGCGGGCCTCGGCTACTACGCCCGCGCCCGCAACCTCAAGAAATGCGCCGAAGCCGTCGCCTTCGAGCACGGCGGCGTGTTCCCCGACACCGAGGAGGGGCTGAAGGCGCTGCCCGGCATCGGCGACTATACGGCCGCCGCCATCGCGGCCATCGCCTTCGACCGCAGGAGCGCGGTGCTCGACGGCAATGTCGAGCGCGTCGTCTCCCGCCTTTACGCGGTCGAGACGCCGCTTCCGGCGGCCAAACCCGCGATGCGCGCGCTTGTCGCCGCCATGACGCCGGACGACCGGCCGGGCGATTTCGCCCAGGCGATGATGGACCTCGGCGCGACGATCTGCACGCCGCGCCGCCCCGCCTGCGCGCTCTGTCCCTTCAATGCGGCCTGCCGCGTGCTCGGCCGCGAGGACCCGGAGCTCTATCCGCGCAAGGCCGCCAGGAAGGAAAAGCCGGTCCGTCTCGGCGCCGCCTTCGTCGCCGAGGACGAGACGGGCGCGATCCTCCTGCGCAAGCGGGCGACAAGCGGCCTTCTCGGCGGCATGACGGAGGTGCCGGGCAGCCCCTGGACGGCGCGCGCCGACGGCGAGACCGGCCCTGCCGCCGCCCCCTTTCCCGCCGAGTGGAAGGCCTGCGGCACCGTCACCCATGTCTTCACGCATTTCGAGCTGCGCCTTTCCGTCTACCGCTCCACGGTGCCGCGCGATGCCGGCGCGGGCGAAGGATGGTGGCAGCCGAAGGACACGCTCGACGGCGAAGCGCTGCCGACCGTCATGAAGAAGGCCATAAGGCAAGCGATACCCGACGCATTTCAAAAGGCGAGGAAAGCATGAGCACCATCGAAATCCGGCACATCGTCTTCGACATCGGCAAGGTGCTGATCCACTACGATCCGCATATACCCTTCACCCGCCTCATCCCGGACGATGCGGAGCGCAACTGGTTCTTCGCCAATGTCTGCACGCACGACTGGAACCTGGAGCAGGACCGCGGGCGCGACTGGGTGGAGGCGGAGGCCCTTCTCATCGCCGAGCACCCCGACCGCGTCGAGCATATCCGCGCCTTCCGCAAGCACTGGCACGAGATGGTCTCCCACGCCTATGTGGAGAGCGTCGCCATCATGGAGACGCTGATCGCGGAGGGCCGGGACGTGACGATGCTCACCAATTTCGCGGCCGACACGTTCCGGGAGGCCCGCAAGCTCTTCCCCTTCCTCGACATGCCGCGCGGGGTGACGGTCTCCGGCGAGATCGGCCTCATCAAGCCGGACCTTGCGATCTACGAGAAACACGCCCGCGATTTCGGCCTGGCGCCGGCCCACACGCTCTTCATCGACGACAGCCCGGCCAATGTCGTCGGCGCCCGGCTCGCCGGCTGGAACGCCGTGCAGTTCACCGACCCGGAAAAGCTGAAGGCCGACCTTGCGGCCCACGGCATCACGCTCTGAGCGCCGCCGCCAAAACCGAAACGCCCGGAGCCTTGCGGCTCCGGGCGTTTTCGCATTTCCGGGACTGAAGGTACAAAAACCGGAAAGGCGATATCCGGCCTGCCCGGCCGGTTGATCGGCCCTGGCTTTCCGCAACGATTTCCGTTGCTTGGCCTGATGTAGTTGCCCAATCACAGTAAGCGCCCGATGGTTAACATCAGCTGAATCCGCGCTATCGAAGTTGGGGAGAGGCAGGGCCGGAAACCGCCCCGTACAAAAAGCCGCAGCCCCCGGCGCAGGGACACCGGAGGCCGCAGCTGGAGAAGGAGCGGATAGTCGGTCGCCGGCCTATTCGAGGCCGGCCATTTGCGAGCGCACGACGGCGCGCAGCGCGTCGATCGGCTTCAGCTCGGCCCCGTCGGCATAGTGCCAGAAGGTCCAGCCGTTGCAGGCGTCGAGGCCCTGCACCTTCGCACCGACGCGGTGGATGGAGCCCGCCTCGCCGCCGGCGGCAAGCGTGCCGTCGGCGCGCACGATGGCGCTGTGGCGGCGCCGCGCGTCCGTCAGCACCGTGCCGGGCTGGAGCAGGCCGCTCTCGATGAGCGTGTTGAAGGCGACGCGCGGCTCGGCCTTCCTGCCGCTCATGACGGACAGCGTGCCGCTGCCGAGCGGCTCGACCGCCTCGATGCGCTCGCGGGCGGCGTCGATATAGGCCTGCTCGCGCTCGATGCCGACGAAATGGCGGCCGAGGCGCTTTGCGACCGCGCCGGTCGTGCCGGAGCCGAAGAACGGATCGAGCACCACGTCGCCGGGCTTGGAGGAGGCCATGAGGATGCGGGCGAGCAGCGCTTCCGGCTTCTGCGTCGGATGCACCTTCCTGCCGTCCGCGTCCTTCAGGCGCTCGCCGCCGTTGCAGATCGGGAAGAGCCAGTCCGAGCGCATCTGCACGTCGTCGTTGGCGGCCTTCATGGCGTCGTAGTTGAAGGTGTAGCCCTTCGCCTTCGGATCGCGCGTCGCCCAGATCAGCGTCTCGTGCGCGTTCTGGAAGCGGCGGCCCTTGAAGTTCGGCATCGGGTTGGTCTTGCGCCAGACGATGTCGTTGAGGATCCAGAAATTGAGGTCCTGCAAGGTCGCGCCGACGCGGAAGATGTTGTGGTAGGAGCCGATGACCCAGATCGTGCCGGAGGGCTTCAGCACGCGGCGGCAGGCGAGCAGCCAGGCCCTCGTGAAGGCGTCGTAGGCCTCGAAGGAGGCGAACTGGTCCCAGGCGTCGTCGACGGCGTCGACCAGCGACTGGTCCGGCCTGTGCAGCATGCCGCCGAGCTGGAGGTTGTAGGGCGGATCGGCGAAGATGACGTCGACGGACTGGTCGGGAAGGGCGTCGAGCGCCGCGACGCAATCCCCCTTGATGATCGTGTCGAGCCAGCCGCTCCTGCGGGGCGAACGGGAGACGTCTGCAAGCGAAAGGACAGATGGCATGTGATACTCGCTGATACGCTTACTCGGAACTGAACTGGCGCTCATGGTTACCGAAGATGGTTACCAAAGGCTGAAAGCTTTGAAGAAAAAGCGAAAACCGCGAGCGGGGATTTCCGGCTGGCGCGACGGCGCGGGAGAGGATCGCCCCTCATCCGCCTGCCGGCACCTTCTCCCCGCAAGCGGGGAGAAGGGGAAAGACGCACCGTTTTCCCGAAGGCGTTCCCGTCTGCGGGAAGCCCTCGGCCACACCCCTCCCGGCTACGCCGCGTGAAACGCCCGGCTGTCCTCCGGCGCCTCGTCGCGGTCGCCAAGGCCGTAGTCGCGGACGACGCCGGCGATGCGCAGGCGGTAGGCGTCGAAGACGCCGTGGCGACCGAGGGACTGGGCGGCGCGGTGCTGCTCGCCGTTGCGCCACGCCTTCACCGCCTCCTCGTCGCGCCAGAAGGAGAGCGAGAGCAGCCGCGCCGGGTCCGTCAGGCTGCGGAAGCGCTCGATGGAGATGAATCCGTCGACGTCGTCGAGCAGCGGGCGAAGGTCGCGCGCCATGCCGAGATAGAGTTCCATGCGGCCCGGCGCCGGCACCACCTCGAAGATGACGGCGATCATGGCGCCACCTTCGGCGCATGGGGCAGCGAGACGTTCTTCAGGAAGATGCGGTCCTCCTTGAGGATGAAGCGCTCGCGGCGGGCGAAGTCGTAGTTCTCGCGGCCGAGCGGATCGGCGGCAAGGCGCGCGCGATAGGCCTCGTAGGCGGCCAGGCTCTCGACGGCGTAGACGCCGTAGGCCGTGGTGGCGGAGCCCTCGTGCGGGCCGAAATAGCCGATGAGATCGGCCCCGCAGCGCGGGATCGCCTCGCCCCAGTTGCGGGCATAGGCGGCGAAGGCATCCTTGCGGAATGGGTCGATCTCATAGCGGATGAAGCAGGTTATCATCGTCGTCTCCTCGTTTGCGGCGATCCCTTTATCCCGCATTGCCGGACGCCAATGCTTCGGTTATCATCGAAGTATGAAAGAAGGACCGGACATTTCCCAGATCGGCGCCCTGATCGGCGATCCCGCCCGTGCCAACATGCTGACCGCGCTGATGGGCGGGCAGGCGCTGACGGCGAGCGAGCTTGCCGGCGCGGCCGGCATCACCCTGCAGACCGCGAGCGCCCATCTTTCCAGGCTGGAAGGCGGCGGGCTCATCGCCCAGCGCAAGCAGGGCCGGCACCGCTATTTCGCGCTCGCCGACGACGAGGTGGGGCTGCTGCTCGAAGGCATCATGGGCTTTGCGGCGAGCCGCGGGCTCTTGCGCACCCGCCCCGGCCCGAAGGACCCGGCGCTGCGCAAGGCGCGGGTCTGCTACAACCACCTCGCCGGCGATTTCGGCGTGCGCATGCTGGACCGGCTGGTCGCCGGCGGCGACGTGACGCTCGACGGGGACGAGGCTGCCCTGACGCCTTCGGGCGAGGCGCGCGTCGCGTCGCTCGGCATCGACGTGGCCGCCCTCAAGGCGCAACGCCGCCCTGTCTGCCGCACCTGCCTCGACTGGAGCGAACGGCGCTCGCACCTTTCCGGCTCGCTCGGCGAGGCGCTGCTTTCCCGCTTCATCGCCGACGGCTGGGCCAGGCGCGAGAAGGACAGCCGCGCCATCCGCTTCACCAGCGAGGGCGAGCGGACGTTCATGGCGCTGTTTCCGTGAGGGATGGCAGGCTGCCCCTCATCCCGCTGCCGCGACCTTCTCCCCGCAAGCGGGGAGAAGGGACATTACCTCCCCGTTTTCCCGTGGCAGAGCATCGCCACCTCCCCCTTCACCCCGCTTGCGGGGAGACGGTGCCGGCAGGCGGATGAGGGGCAATCACATTCCAAAACCCGCCGCCGCATAGCTCTTCCGCCGAATCGGCAATTGTCCCGGACAGCCCTTTCGTGTAGGGAACCGGCGGCTTTACGGGCGCGTGCGCCCCATCCTTCTCCCGCAGTTCCGGACCGACGGCCTTGCCGGAATTGCCTCTTTGAAAGACAGCAGGTCATGGACGGTTTCGATCTCATCATCTTCGACTGCGACGGCGTTCTGGTCGATTCGGAAATCATCGCGGCACAGGTGGAATCACGGCTGCTCACCGAGGCGGGCTACCCGATCGGCGCCGAGGAGATGGGCGAGCGCTTCGCCGGCATGACCTGGCACAACATCCTGCTCGCCATCGAGCGCGAGGCCTCCATTCCCCTCTCCGCCTCGCTTCTCGAGAAGTCGGAGAAGCTGCTCGATGCGCGGCTCGCCGAGGAGGTGCAGGTGATCGACGGCGTCAAGCTGATGCTCTCGCGCATCCGCAAGCCCTACTGCATCTGCTCGAATTCCGCCTCGCACCGCCTGGACATGATGCTCTCGAAGGTCGGGCTCAAGGAGATCTTCGCCCCGCACGTCTATTCCGCCAAGGACCTCGGCCCCGATCGCGTGAAGCCGAAGCCGGACATCTTCCTGCACGGCGCCCGGCAGTTCGGCGCCGATCCGGCGCGCACGCTGGTCATCGAAGATTCGGTGCACGGCATCGCCGGCGCCCGCGCGGCCGGCATGCGCGTCGTCGGCTTCACCGGCGCCTCGCACACCTATCCCTCCCACGCCGACCGCCTGACGGAGGCCGGCGCGGAAACCGTGATCGCGCGCATGGGCGAGCTGCCGGGCGTCATCGCGGCGCTGGCGGAGTGGCAGGAGGCGATTTGAGGCAGTAGGCAGTAGGCAGTAGGCAGTAGGCAGTAGGCAAAATGCCCTTGCCAATCCCTATTGGCTACTGCCTAATTCCTAATTCCTAATTCCTAATTCCTAATTCCTCAATTCCGCTTCCTTGCCGGGCCGTCCTCGAAGCCGACATAGACCTTCGTGAAGCCGCCGGAGCCGCCCGGGATGGCGACGTTGTCCTGGGTGAAGATGAACTGGCCCGCCCCGCCGTTGGCCGGGATCGTGACCGGGAACTGCACGAGCTCGGAATAGAGCGACGTGCTGCCGTCCATGACGGCGACGCGGATCGGCACGGTCACGGTGCCGCTGGCGCCCGCCGGACCGGTGACGATACGGCCCTGCACCATGACGGTCATGACGAGCTGGTTCTCGTTCAAAACGCAGCGGCGCGTCGTATCGGCGAGCGTCACCTGATAGGCGAGGTTCTGCGGATCGTCCTTGGCGCCCCTGCCGTAGCGCTGCAGCACGGCGGTGCCGTCACGCAGGTAGACCTGCGGGCAGGATCCCTGCACGACGGCCGTCCCCGTCTGCTGCTGATGGGCGGTCTCGACGCCGGACGGATCGCTCGTCACGCCGAGATCGGCCGGTTTGTCCGTCTGGTTGCAGCCGGCGACGACGGCGAGGAGAGAGATGCCGAGAAAGCGGCGGATGGTCATTCCAAACACGTTACGTTCTACCCCTGCGATCAGGCCCCGCCCCCGGCGTCCAAGCCTTCGGAACTCGTTTAGCGGGCCTTTTCACGACCCTAGGCGATGGTCTATAGCAGCGGCGCGGCGAAAAATCGATTGTCGAATGAAACCGCGCGCAGAATTTCGGAAAGGCCCGTGCCAACGGGCGGATGCAACGGCATTGCCACGACCTGCCGCAAAGAGACCTGCGGCGTCCGTGGCTTTCGGGTAGGGTCGCAAGGACGATGGCGGAACGGCGAGCGAACGGCCGGCTCATGGCGCTCTACCCCGACAAATCCAAGGACGTGTGAACGTGGACTATGTTTCGACGCGGGGCGAGGCCCCTTCCCTCGGCTTCTCCGATGCGCTCCTGGCGGGCCTTGCCCGCGACGGCGGCCTCTACGTGCCGCGCGAGTGGCCGGCCTTCTCCAAGAAGGAGATCCGGGCGCTGCGCGGGAAATCCTACCAGGAGACCGCCTTCACCGTTCTCTGGCCCTTCGTGGAAGGCGACATTCCGGCCGACAGGTTCCGGGCGATGATCGACGAGGCCTATGCCACCTTCCGCCATCCGGCGGTCGCGCCGCTGGTGCAGACGGGCCCGAATTCCTTTGTCCTCGAACTTTTCCACGGCACGACCCTCGCCTTCAAGGACGTGGCGATGCAGCTGCTCGCCCGCCTGATGGACCATGCGCTCTCGGCCCGCGGCGAGCGCGCCACCATCGTCGGCGCCACCTCGGGCGATACGGGGGGCGCTGCCATCGACGCCTTTGCCGGGCGCGAGCGTACCGACATCTTCATCCTCTTCCCGGAGGGCAAGGTCTCCCCGGTGCAGCAGCGCCAGATGACCACCTCGACGCAGAAGAACGTGCACGCGCTCGCCGTCAGGGGCAACTTCGACGACTGCCAGGATCTCGTCAAGGCGATGTTCAACGACACGAAGTTCCGCGACCGGACGAAGCTCTCCGGCGTCAACTCGATCAACTGGGCGCGCATCATGGCCCAGATCGTCTATTACTTCACGACCGCCGTCGCGCTCGGCGGGCCGGACCGCAAGGTCTCCTTCACCGTGCCGACCGGCAATTTCGGCGACATCTTCGCCGGCTACGCCGCCAAGCGCATGGGCCTGCCGATCGGCAAGCTCATCATCGCCACGAACGAGAACGACATCCTCGCCCGCACGCTGAAGACCGGCCGCTACGAGATGAGGGGCGTGAAGGCCACCACCTCGCCCTCCATGGACATCCAGATCTCCTCCAATTTCGAGCGCCTGCTGTTCGAGGCCCACGGGCGCGACGCGGGCGCCGTGCGGCGTGCGATGGACAGCCTCAAGCAGTCGCGCGCCTTCGACATCGAGGAGCGCGCGCTGAAGGCCATCGGCAAGGAGTTCCGCGCCGGCCGCGCCTCGGAAAAGCAGGTCGCCCGGACGATCCGCAAGACGCTGGAGGAAACGGGCTACCTGCTCGACCCGCATTCGGCGATCGGCGTCTTCGTCGCCGCAAAGCACGAGAAGGCGAACGCCCCCATGGTGACGCTCGCCACCGCCCACCCGGCCAAATTCCCCGCCGCAGTAAAATCGGCGAGCGGTATTGACCCGGCGCTTCCGACGTGGCTTGCTGACCTCATGCAAAGGGAGGAGCGGTTCGACGTCCTCAATGCGGAACTCGATGCGGTGGAAGACTTCATCGGGAAACATACGCGGGTTCGAGACTAGAAACGCAGAAAGTGCGCATGATGAAAGTTGAGTGCACCCGGCTTCCATCCGGGTTGACCGTGGTGACGGAGAACATGCCCCATCTCGAGAGCGTGGCTCTCGGCGTATGGATCAAGTCGGGCTCACGCAACGAAACCACGGACGAGCACGGCATCGCCCATCTTCTGGAACACATGGCCTTCAAGGGCACCGAGCGCCGCTCCGCCCGCCAGATCGCCGAGGAAATCGAGAATGTCGGCGGCGAGGTCAACGCCGCCACCTCGACGGAAACCACCTCCTACTACGCCCGCGTGCTGAAGGACCATGTCCCGCTCGCGGTGGACATCCTCGCCGACATCCTGACGGAATCGGTCTTCGACGAGGAGGAGCTTCGCCGCGAGAAGCACGTCATCCTGCAGGAGATCGGCGCGGCGAACGACACGCCGGACGACGTCGTCTTCGACAAGTTCTCCGAGGTCGCCTATCGCGACCAGATCATCGGCCGCGCCATCCTCGGCACGCCGCAAACCGTGCTCTCCTTCACGCCCGGCGAGATCCGCAACTACCTCGACCGCAACTACACGACGGACCGCATGTTCGTCGTCGCGGCCGGCGCGGTGAACCACGACGAGTTCGTCCGCCAGGTCGAAAGCCGCTTCTCCACGCTGCCGACCGCCCCGAAGGTCTCGCCCGTCTTCGAGCCGGCGCGCTATACCGGCGGCGACGTGCGCGAGACGCGCGACCTCATGGACGCGCAGGTCCTGCTCGGCTTCGAGGGCAAGGCCTACCATGCCCGCGACTTCTACTGTTCGCAGATCCTCGCCAACATCCTCGGCGGCGGCATGTCCTCCCGCCTCTTCCAGGAGGTGCGCGAGCACCGGGGCCTGTGCTACTCGATCTACGCCTTCCACTGGGGCTTTTCCGATACCGGCATCTTCGGCATCCACGCCGCGACCGGCGGCGAGAACCTGCCCGAGCTGATGCCGGTGATCTTCGACGAGCTGAAGAAGTCCTCCGAGCATATCGAGCAGCAGGAAATCGAGCGCGCCCGCGCCCAGATCCGCGCCCAGCTGCTGATGGGCCAGGAAAGCCCCGCCGCCCGCGCCGGCCAGATCGCCCGCCAGATGATGCTCTACGGCCGTCCGATCCCCAACGAGGAACTGATGGAGCGCCTCGCCGGCATCACCATCGAGCGGCTCACCGACCTTGCCGGCCGGCTGTTCTTCGACACGGCGCCGACGATCTCGGCGATCGGCCCGCTGGAGCACCTCGTTCCGGCCGGCGACATCACGCGCTCGCTGTCGCGCGGAACCGTGCCGGAGCGCGCGGCGAGCTGAGGCCGCGCCCAAAACAAAACCCGCCTTGCGGCGGGTCGTAGCTTTGCCATCGAGGACGCGTGCCGGTTTGGGGGAAACCGTGCGGCGCCTTCTTCCTGAAAATCGCCTCAGCCGAGGACCAGCAGGCCCTTCACGGCGGACTGGATGTTGGCGCGCGAGATGCCGAGGTCCTGGAGGGCGCGGTCGTCGAGGGCGCTGAGTTCGCGGACGGCGCGGCGGTCGGCGACGGACTTCTTGAGCTTTGCGAAAACGTTCATGATCAACTCCTTTGTGTTGACCAATAGATAGTCGATCCGCTGCCTGGAAAAAATGCATATGCTTGCACCGTAGGCATGCGTCTTTCGCATAACGAGGCCGCCGGGCGGCTCCCGGCACCATTTGACGCCGGCGCGCCTCTCGGCATAGTCTCGCCCGAAAGGCAGGCCACGGATCGGCGTGCGCGGAGGACGAATGGCAAGGTCGGTTTTTCGGTTTCTGTCGCGGCAGTCCGACACCGTCGAACTTGCCAGCAGCCGGCACCTGCTCCGCCTTCCCCGCTTCCAGGACTATCGGCAATGGTACGCGCTGCGCTCGGAGAGCCGGCGCTTCCTCGAACCGTGGGAGCCGACATGGCGGAGCGACGAGCTCACGGAAAGCTCCTTCCGCGCCCGGGTCATCAGGAACGAACAGGAATTCGCCTCCGGCCAGGCCGTGCCGCTCCTCATCTTCACGCGCGAGGAGAAGACGCTGCTCGGCGGGCTCACCATCGGCTATATCCGGCGGGGCGCGGCGCAATGCTGCATGATCGGCTACTGGATGGGCGAGCGGCATGCCGGCCAGGGCCACATGTTCGGTGCCCTAAATCTGGCCATACCCTATATCTTTTCGAGCCTTCAGTTGCACCGTATCGAGGCAGCCTGTATTCCAGACAACACGAGAAGCATCCGTCTCCTTGAAAAGGCCGGCTTTCGGCAGGAAGGCTACCTTCGGGAGTATCTGAAGATAAACGGGGAGTGGCGCGACCACGTGATGTTTTCGCTTCTGGCGGCCGACAGACGGCCGTAGGCGGCACCGAGGACGCGGCAGGACTGGGCAGTACCTAAGGACAATGCACTTTCAATGACGTCTTCCTTCGTGCCGCAAGCGCTGCGTGCCAGCCGCTTGCTCGCTTTCATCCTCCTGACGACGATGCTGCTCGCCGGCCTGCTGACGGAGCATGCCTTCGCCGTCGAACCCGTAAAGATCTCCCGCGACGACACCGCCCTCGACCTCACCGCCACCACGGAGATCTACACCGGCCGGGGCGAGGCCTTCCAGGTCTCCACCGCGCCCGGCACGGACGGCATCGTGCGCCGCATCGAGGTGCGCGCCACATCGCAGGACCACCAGGGCGACTGGGCGGTCTTCGCCCTCGCCAACGTCTCGGAGGAACAGATCGACCGCCTGATCGTCGCGCCGCACTTCCGCCTCGTGCAGTCCAAGCTCTTCTGGCCGGACCTCGGCGCAAAGCGCATCATCTCGATCACGCCGAGCGAAGGCTTCGCGCTCGACCGCCAGCCGAGCGACGAGGCGGACGTCTTCCGCATCACGCTCAATCCCGGCTCGGTCGTCACCTTCGTCGCGGAGCTCGCCACCCCCGACCTGCCGCAGATCTACCTGTGGGAGCCGGACGCCTACAAGGACACGGTCAACGCCTTCACGCTCTACCGCGGCATCGTGCTCGGCATCGCGGGCCTGCTCGCCGTCTTCCTCACCATCCTCTTCGTGGTGAAGGGCACGTCCATGCTGCCGGCGACGGCGGCGCTCGCCTGGGCGGTGCTCGGCTATATCTGCGTCGATTTCGGCTTCCTCTCCAAGCTCATCAGCATAACGGCGGGCGACGAGCGGATATGGCGCGCGGGAACGGAGGTGTTCCTTGCCGCCGGCCTCGTCGTCTTCCTCTTCACCTATCTCAACCTCAACCGCTGGCACGCGCATCTCTCCTACGCCACGCTCGCCTGGATCCTCGGCCTCGGCCTCCTCTTCGGCGTCGCGATCTACGATCCGCCGATCGCGTCGGGCATCGCCCGCCTTTCCTTCGCGCTCACCGCCTCGGTCGGCATCGTGCTCATCGCCTATCTCGGCTTCAACCGCTACGACCGCGCCATCCTGCTCGTGCCGGCCTGGGCGCTGATCCTCGTCTGGCTGTTCGGCGCCTGGCTGACGGTGACCGGCCAGCTCAACAACGACATCATCCAGCCGGCGCTCGGCGGCGGGCTCGTGCTGATCGTGCTCCTCATCGGCTTCACGGTGATGCAGCACGCCTTTGCCGGCGGCGCCTACAGCCAGGGCCTCTTCTCCGACCTCGAGCGCCAGTCGCTGGCGCTGACGGGCTCGGGCGATACCGTCTGGGACTGGGACGTGGCGCGCGACCGCGTCGTCACCATTCCGGACATCTCCATCCAGCTCGGCCTTGCCCCCGGCGTCATGCACGGCCCGGCGCGCAACTGGCTGCCGCGCCTCCACCCGGACGACCGCGACCGCTTCCGCGCGACGCTCGACGTGCTGCTCGAACACCGCAGGGGCCGGCTCAACCATCAGTTCCGCGTGCGCGCCGAGGACGGCCACTACCACTGGCTCTCCATCCGCGCGCGGCCGGTGCTCGGCGCGAACGGCGAGATCATCCGCTGCGTCGGCACGATCATCGACATCACCGAGCAGCGCAACTCCGTCGACCGCCTCCTGCAGGACGCCCTGCACGACAACCTGACGGGCCTGCCGAACCGCCAGGTCTTCCTCGACCGCCTCCAGGCGATCCTCGCGCTGACGGCAAGCTCCGAAACCGTCCGCCCGACGGTGCTGACCATCGACATCGACCGCTACAAGCAGGTCAACGACGCGCTCGGCATCGCCGCCGGCGACAATATCCTGATCGCGCTGACGCGGCGCCTGCGCCGCCTGCTGAAGCCCCAGGACACGCTGGCGCGGCTTGCCGGCGACCAGTTCGGCCTCATCCTGATGTCGGAGCGCGACCCCGCCAAGGTCGCCGATTTCGCCGACGCGGTCAGCAAGGCGATCATGGTGCCGATCAATTTCGGCGGGCGCGAGATCATCCTGACGGCCTCCATCGGCCTCGTCTCCTGGGTCGACCAGCAGGAGGACGCGGCAGGGCTGCTCAACGATGCCGAGCTTGCCATGTACCGGGCTAAGAAGGCCGGCGGCAACCGCGTCGAACCCTTCCGGCCGGCCTTCCGCACCTTCGGCGCCGACCGCCTGCAGATCGAGACGGACCTTCGCCGCGCCATCGAGCGCAAGGAGCTCTCCCTCGTCTACCAGCCGATCGTGCGCCTTTCCGATGCGGAGATCGCCGGCTTCGAGGCGCTGATGCGCTGGGACCATCCCAAGCGCGGCAACATCTCGCCGACCGAGTTCATCCCGATCGCGGAGGCCTCCGACCTCATCGGCCAGATCGGCCTCTTCGCCTTCGACAAGGCGGCGAGCGACCTCATGGACTGGCAGCTCCAGACGGGGGACCTTCCCGTCTTCGTCTCGGTCAACCTGTCGAGCGCGCAGCTCATCAACAACGAGCTCTACAACGACGTGCGCGCGGCGCTGGCCCGCACGCGCTGCGAGCCGCAGAAGATCAAGCTGGAGCTCACCGAATCCGTGGTGATGGAGAACCCGGAGCAGGCGCGCCTGATCCTCACCAAGCTGAAGGATGTCGGCCTCGGCCTTGCGCTCGACGACTTCGGCACGGGCCACTCCTCGCTCTCCTACCTCACCCGCTTCCCCTTCGACACGATCAAGATCGACAAGGCGCTGATCCGCGACGGCTCCGACAAGCGCACGGTGCTGCTGCGCTCCGTCGTCTCCATGGCGCGGGAACTGGACATGCAGGTCGTCGCCGAGGGCATCGAGTCGGAAGAGGATGCCATCGAGCTCGGCAACATGGGCTGCGAGTTCGGCCAGAGCTACCTCTTCGGCCCGCCGATCGGCTACGATTCGGTGCTGCGCCTGCTGAAGGAGCGGTTTCCGCTGATGAAGCGGGCGTGAGAGGGATCAGGCGGCGGCGAGGACGCGGAGGACCGCCTCGGGCTCCTTCGCCATGACGCGCAGGAGCGTGCGGGCAGCACCGCCCGGTTGCCGTTGCCCCTGCTCCCATTTCCGATAGCCGGAGACGCTCGTCCCCAGGAAACGCGCCATCTGTTCCTGGGTCAGGTTCAGATGCTTGCGAACAGCTTTGGGATCGATGCCGTCCGTCTCGACGGCATGGACGCGCGTGCCCTCCAGGGGCATCCCGGAGGCATGGGCAAGTGCCTCGGACATCGCCTGGGAGAGCTCGCTTCCGAATGCGGTCTTCTTCACCATCTCACTTGCTCCTTTGATGCTGCTTTATCGCCTTGCGATTGCGGCGACGGTCTTCCTTTCGGCAGGCGAAAGATCGGTCCGGACATTCTTGGCGTAGACGAGCAGCGCATAGATCGGCGCATCCTCGCTATACCAATAATAGATCACCCGCGCACCGCCGCGCTTACCCTTGCCGCCTGCCGCAAAGCGGAGCTTGCGGACGCCGCCGGCGCCGGGGATCTCGTCGCCGAGCAACGGGTAGGCGGCCAGATAGTCGATGAGCGCCATGCGCTCTTCCGGCGAGAAGATCGCTTCCGCCTGCCGGATGAACGTGGGAAGCTCGACGACCGTCTGCATGTGCCGATATAACCCAATGGGTTATATCTTTTCAAGCCCGTTCCGCCGACTCGCGCACCAGCCGGTTGATGAAATCCAGCTTCTCCACGACCGGCGGGGGCAGCACGAAGGGGTAGCTGTCGGGCTGGCCCATGGAGCGCTGGATGGCGTTCATCGCCACGCTCAGCGGAATCCAGGATTCGACTAGCCGGCCGGCGTCGGGGGCGCGGTAGGGATCGAAGGTGACTTCGGCTTCCAGTTCCTCGTGCCCCTGCGGATCGGTGTTGAGGCCGAAGGCGCGGGCGGTCTCCAGCGTGTCGACGATGTGGAAGAAGTGCGCCCAGCACTCGGCGAAGTCCTCCGCCGGGTGGCTGCTTGCATAGGTGCTGATGAAATGCAGCTGCCAGTCCGGCGGGGGGCCTTCCGCGTAGTTGCGCTGGAGGGCGCTCGCATAGTCCGCCCGCTCGTCGCCGAAGAGGCGGCGGGCCTGCGCCAGCGTCGCCTCGTTTCGGACGAGCTGCGTCCAGTAGAAATGCCCGATCTCGTGGCGGAAATGGCCGAGCAGCGAGCGGTAGGGTTCGCCCATGGAGACGCGCACGCTCTCGCGCACCTCGTCGTCGGCCTCCGCCGCGCGCAGGCTGATCAGGCCGTCCTCGTGGCCGGTCATGGCGGCATTGATCACGTTGCCGTTCGCATCCAGCTCGTCGGCGAGAAAGTCGAAGACGAGCCCGCCGGCCGGATCCTCCTCGCGCGTCGGATGCGGC
This sequence comes from Shinella agrisoli, assembly GCF_046557955.1. Classification (NCBI taxonomy): domain Bacteria; kingdom Pseudomonadati; phylum Pseudomonadota; class Alphaproteobacteria; order Hyphomicrobiales; family Rhizobiaceae; genus Shinella; species Shinella agrisoli. Next base: position 45,003 of record NZ_JBJIEP010000003.1, read on the forward strand.
AGGTTCCAGCGCAGGATCGAATAGAAAAGGTGGCGCTGCGCCGCGCCGATGCGCCGCCAGCGCTCCAGCCCCTTCGGATCGGTGGTCGGCACGATGCGGTTGTGGCGGCAGGCCTCGCAAAAGGCGTGCGGACTGTCGGCCGGCAGCAGCCAGTTGCAGACGTCGTGCATGGCATTCTCGCAGAAGCGGTAGACGCCCTCGCCCGGCGCAAGTCTCCAGAAGCCTTCGCCTTCGGGCACCAGCGCGTGCAGCGCCACGTCCTGCGGAAGGAAGCCGAGCCTGGAGCCGCAGCGCACGCAGAGGCGGTTGTCGAAATGGATGGTCTGGCCGCAGGTCCTGCAGGTGAAAAGCTTCATGACGTCCCCATCGAAGCAAGGATTGGCCTTTCGCGAAATACCCGCATCGGCCGGCGGCGATACGGGTATTCTTGCTTCACAACGGCAGGATGACGCGGTGCCTGCCACTCCCGGCGGTCAGAGGCGGTCCACCGCGCCCTTCACGGCACCCTTGGCCTTGCCGACCGCCTTCTGCGTCTTGCCTTTGGCTTCCTGGGCCGCGCCCTCGGCGCGCAGCTTCGGGCTGCCGGCGGCTTTGCCTGCCGCCTGCTTGGCCTTGCCCGCCACTTCGTTTGCCGTACCCTTGATCTTGTCGCTCGTGCTACCCACCGTCGTACTCCCTGGTTCGAAGCGCCGTCGTTGGCGCGCCCGAACAACGGCGGGCAGCGCGACAAGTTCCGGTCCGGGTGGAGAAAATTCCGGCGGTCCGCCGCTCAGGCGTGCCCGGCCTCGGCGGAGAGCATTCCGGGCGTGATGCCCATGAGCGCGAGCGCGCGGTCGTACTTGCTGTCGAGGTTCGTGTCGAAGATCAGCTCCTCCTGCGCCGGGCAGGTGAGCCAGCCGTTCGCGCCGATCTCGTGCTCGATCTGGCCCGCGCCCCAGCCGGCATAGCCGAGCATCATCATGCCGCGCTGCGGGCCGCGCCCGCGGGAGATGGCGCGCACGATGTCGAGCGTCGCCGTCAGGCAGATGTCGTCGCTGACGGGGATGCTCGATTCCGACATGTAGTCGTCCGAATGCAGCACGAAGCCGCGGCCGCTTTCGACCGGGCCGCCGCAGCGGATCGGGAAATCGAGCGTCGAGCCAGGCAGGCGGATCACCTCGTCCTCGCCGAGGAGGTCGAGGTGCAGCAGCACGTCGGAAAAGCTCAGCTGCTGCGGCCGGTTGATGACGAAACCCATGGCGCCGTCGTCGGAATGGGCGCAGATATAGACGACGGTGCGGGCGAAATTGGCATCGGCCATGCCCGGCATGGCGATCAGGAACTGACCGTCAAGGAAGCCGCGTTCTCGCCTGTTTTTCAGAACCGACATAGCCATAATGCGGATAGCCTACCAATTCATCGCCAAATGAAAAGCGTTCTTTTCGCCGGCGCAGTACGCCGGCCCTGCAGAAAACTATGGTGATCCGGCCGGCGATCAAGCTTTTATGATCGGCGCGCCGGGTTTTGTTGCTGGAAAGCGCAAACCGCCGGCGCTAGATGTTGGCGCATGAAACGCCTGCAAACCGCTGCCGTCACGCTGCTTTTCCTGAATTCCGCCGCTGCCGCCGCCAGTTCCCCGTGGGTCGAGACGCCGGGCGGCGGCGTGCGCCTGGTCGCCCTTCCCGCTGCTGCCGACGGCTCGATGCGCGCCATGCTCGACATTCGCCTCAACGACGGCTGGAAGACCTATTGGCGCGATCCCGGCGGCAGCGGCATTCCCCCTTCGCTCGCCGTTGCCGGCGCGGAGCTGGTGTCGGTCGGCTTTCCCGCGCCGAAGCGGCTGGGCGATGCCGAAAACCACTATATCGGCTATGACGGCTCCGTGCGCCTGCCCCTGAAGCTCGCCAAGGCGGCCGGCGGCGCGATCACCGCGACGGTCTTCCTCGGCGTCTGCAAGGACATCTGCATTCCCGTGCAGGCGGAGCTGACGGTGGATGCGAGCGGCGAAAGCTTCACCAATCCGCTGGAGGAAACGGCGATCGCCGAGGCCGAGGCGACGCTGCCGCGCGGGGCGGGCGACGGATTCAGGCCGCTTTCCGGCCGCTGGGCGGCGGACGGCAAGAGCGTGACGGTGCGCTTCGAGGCGCCGGCGGACGGCCCCGTGCCGGACGTCTTCCTCTCCGGCTCCTCGACCTTCGAGTTCGGCGCGGCCGGCCCCGTCCGGCGCGACGGCGCGGCCTTCGTCGCCGAGGTGCCGGTGCTGCACAGGCCGAAAGTCTTCGATCTCGGCAAGGACCCGATCCGCCTGACGGTGCGCGCCGGCGAGAGGACGATGGAAAGCCCGCTTGCCATAGAGTGAGCCTGTCCTATAGTTCCCGCCTCAGGCCCCAGGGCCCCCCCGCCTTCACGCCTACCAGACAGGAGAGACGCCGTGACCATTGCCGTTGGAGACAAGCTGCCCGACCTCACGCTGAAGGAACGCACGCCGGACGGTCCCGCCGACGTCTCGACCGGCGACCTGTTCAAGGGCCGGCGCGTCGTGCTTTTCGCCGTTCCCGGCGCCTTCACGCCGACCTGCTCGCTCAACCACCTGCCGGGCTACCTGGAGAACCGCGACGCGATCCTCGCCAAGGGCGTGGACGACATCGTCGTCGTCGCCGTCAACGACCATCACGTCATGGGCGCCTGGGCGAATGCGACCGGCGCCGCCGGCAAGCTGCGCTTCATCGCCGACTGGGACGCCGCCTTCACCAAGGCGCTCGGCCTGGACGTCGATCTTTCCGCCGGCACGCTCGGCGTGCGCTCCAAGCGCTATTCCATGCTGGTCGAGGACGGCGTGGTGAAGGCGCTGAACGTGGAGGAAAGCCCCGGTCAGGCGACGGTCTCGGCCGCCGCGGCGATGATCGAGCAGCTTTGAACAGGCAGTAGGAATTGGGCAGTAGGAATTAGGGGGGCAATCCCTACTGCCCACTGCCTACTGCCTATTGCCTAACTCCCCCGCTGCCGCTTGAACGGCGCCATGCCCAGCCGCGCCAGCTCGTCGGCGCGCTCGTTTTCCGGGTGGCCGGCGTGGCCTTTCACCCAGTGCCACTCGACCTTGTGGCGCAGCCGCGCCTCGTCCAGCGCCTGCCAGAGGTCGCCGTTCTTCACCGGCTTCCTGTCGCCGGTCTTCCAGCCGTTCTTCTTCCAGCCGAAGATCCATTTCGAGATGCCGTCCATGACGTATTTCGAATCCGTGTAGAGATCGACCTCGCAGGGCACCTTGAGGGCGCTCAGCGCCGAGACGGCGGCCGTCAGCTCCATGCGGTTGTTGGTGGTCAGCGCCTCGCCGCCGGACATTTCCTTCTCGACCTCGCCGTAACGCAGCACCGCGCCCCAGCCGCCGGGGCCGGGATTGCCCGAGCAGGCGCCGTCCGTGAAGATATCGACATGCTTCATCGGGAAAGCCCGTATTCCGCGGGATTTTCGACCTGGCGATGGAAGCGCAGCTTGCGCAGGTATTCGAGCGGGTCCTTCTTGACGACCAGCGCGCCCGGCGGCGTCGTCAGCCAGTCGTAGAGCCGCGTCAGGAAGAAGCGCAAGGCCGAGCCGCGCGCAAGCAGCGGCAGGGCGGCGGCCTCCTTATCCGAGAGCGGGCGCACGCTCCCGTAGCCGGCAAGCAGCGCCATGCCCTTGGTGAGGTTGAACGAACCGTCCTTCTCGAAGCACCAGGCGTTGAGGCAGATCGAGACGTCGTAGGCGAGAAGGTCGTTGCAGGCGAAATAGAAGTCGATGAGGCCCGACAGCTCGTCGCCGATGAAGAAGACGTTGTCGGGGAAGAGATCGGCATGGATGACGCCGGCCGGCAGGTCCTTCGGCCAGTTCGCCTCGAGGACGGCGAGCTCGCCGGCGATCTCGTCCTGAAGCCCCTTCTCCACCTCGTCGGCGCGGTCCCTCGACTTGTCCCACAGCGGCCGCCAGCCGTCGACGGAGAGCGCGTTCGCGCGGGTCAGCGCAAAGCCCTCGCCGGCAAGGTGCATCTTCGCGAGCGCGCGGCCGACCTCGCGGCAATGCCTCGCCGCGGGCTTCCTCAGCCACATGCCTTCGAGGAAGGAGATCATCGCGGCGGGGCGGCCGGAGAGCTCGCCGAGCAGCGCGCCGTCGTTCCTCGGCAGCGGCAGCGGGCAGGACAGGCCGCGCTCGGCCAGATGGTGCATCAGGCCGAGGAAGAACGGCAGGTCGTTCCGGTCGACGCGCTTCTCGTAGAGCGTCAGGATGAAGGCGCCCTTCGTGGTGTGCAGCAGGAAGTTGGAATTCTCCACGCCCTCGGCGATGCCCTTGTAGGACAGCAGCGTGCCCGCGTCGTAGGCGGTGAGGAAACGGGAGAGATCGTCTTCGGAGATATCGGTATAGACGGCCACGGCGGGTCTCAGGCTTGCATGGATCGGATCGGCGGTCGGGCGGCTAACCCCATCCCTACCCTATTCCCCATTGACGAAGGCCATGTCGGCGGGGGTGAGTTCGATGGCGCGCAGCTCGCGGTTGACGAGGAAGTGCTCGTTCTCCTCGACCGTGTCGGCAAGCTCCACGACCGCATTATAGCGTTCGCGAAACGCCTCGATGATCTCGTTGACGATGACCTCCGGCGCCGACGCGCCGGCCGAGAGGCCGACCGTGCGGATGTCGCCGATGGTCTCCCAGTCGATCTCGGCGGCGCGCTGCACGAGCACGGACTTCTTCGCGCCGGCCCTCAGCGCCACTTCGACGAGGCGCTTGGAGTTGGAGGAATTCGGCGCGCCGACGATGAGGAAGAGGTCGCAGCCGGGGGCGGCCTGCTTGACGGCCTCCTGCCGGTTGGTGGTGGCGTAGCAGATCGAATCGGCCGCCGGCGCGGTGAGGTTCGGAAAGCGCTCGTGCAGGCGCTTGATGACGCCGGCCGTGTCGTCCACCGAAAGCGTCGTCTGGGTGACGAAGCCGAGGTTGTCCGGGTCCGGCGGCACGTATCTGTCGGCATCCTCGACCGTCTCGATGAGCGAGACGGAGCCCTCCGGCAGCTGGCCCATGGTGCCGATCACCTCCGGGTGGCCGGCATGGCCGATCAGCACGACATGGCGGCCGAGGCGCTGGTGGCGCATCGCCTGCTTGTGGACCTTGGAGACGAGCGGGCATGTCGCGTCGAGATAGAAGAGGTTGCGCGCCTGCGCATCCTCCGGCACCGACTTCGGCACGCCGTGCGCGGAGAACACGACCGGCTGCTGGCGGTGCTCCTCGGGGATCTCGTCGAGCTCCTCGACGAAGATCGCACCCTTGGCTTCCAGGCCCTCCACCACATAGCGGTTGTGCACGATCTCATGGCGGACATAGACCGGGGCGCCATAGGCCTTCAGCGCCAGCACGACGATCTGGATGGCGCGGTCGACGCCGGCACAGAAGCCGCGCGGGCCGCACAGCCTGATGGTCAAGTCCGGTCGGTTCTCAGTCATGCGCATCGATTATCCGGCAATGAGGACGGCAACAAGGGCGACGGCCGCGGGAAGCGCCTGGATGGCGAAAATCTTCCGCGAGGCCGTCGCGCCCCCATATAGGCCGGCGACCGCGACCGCGCCAAGAAAAAACAATTTGACCTGGAAGGCGAAAGCCCGCTCGGGATGCACGAGCGACCAGAAGAGGCCGGCGGCGAGGAAGCCGTTGTAGAGCCCCTGGTTGGCGGCGAGTACCTTCGTCGCCTCGGCCTCGGCGGGCTTCATGCCGAAGGCCCTGAGGCCCCTCGGGGTGGTCCAGAGAAACATTTCGAGGATGAGGATATAGACATGTTCGAGCGCGATGAGCGCGACGAGTATGGTGGCGAGCGCCTGCATGGTCCTGTCCCCTGTTGCCCTCGCCTTTCCTACGGCATTTCAGGGTGCCGGGCGACCGTCTTTTCGCCGGAAGAGCGCGTAGAGGGCGACGCCGGTGAGCGCGAGCGCGAGGCCGTACCAGGTGACGGCATATTGCAGGTGGTTGTTCGGCAGGTCGAACTGGGTGACGCCGCCGATCGGCAGGCCCTTCGGGTTGGGCGCATCGCCCGCATCGACGAAGAAGGGCACCAGCCTGTCCGCCGGGATGCCGGTGCTCGAGGCCATCGTGTTGAGGTCCTTCCAGTAGAAGATGTTCCTGGAGGGGTCGTTGTCCGGAACGATGGCGGAAGGTTTCTCGGCAAGGCGGGCGCGGGCAAGGCCGGTCACGGCCTGCTCGCCGGTGAGCTGGCCCTGCTTGCGCATCTCCGGCTCCTTCGCCTCGAAGGGCACGAAGCCGCGGTTGACGAAGAGGAAGCGGCCGTCGGCAAGCTCGAGCGGCGTGTAGACGTGGTAGCCGGTCCGGCCGTGCCAGGTGGCGAAGAAGTGGCGTTCCCTGTCGTTGGCGAAGGTGCCCGTCACCGTGACCGGGCGGTACTCGATGTCCTCGCCGCGCGCCGCCATCGCCTCGATCCCGGCGAGCGGCACCGGGGCGGCCGCGCGCCGCTCGGCCATGTCGGCGAGCAGCTGCTCCTTCCAGTGGAGGCGCTGCACCTGCCAGGTGCCGAGCGACACGAGGACGGCGAGCGCCGCGAAGAAGGCGATTGCCGTCAGGACCAGCTTGCCCCTGCCCGTGCGCGCCGGGCGGCCTGCGGAAAGCTCAGCCACGGTCGATCTCGCCCGGCCGGGCGTTGTTGCGGTATTGCAGGGTGATCAGCAGGCCCTTGAGCACGCGGGTCAGCCCGAGGCCGAGGACGATCGCCAGCGGTATCCACAGGATGAAATGCACCCAGAGCGAGGGGTTGTAGTTCACCTCCATCCACAGCGCCGCGCCGACCACGATGAAGCCGACGATCAGCAGCACGAAGACCACCGGGCCGTCGCCCGAATCGGCGAAGGAATAGTCGAGCCCGCAGTTGGAGCAGGCGGGCCTCACCTTCAGCAGGCCGTCGAACAGCCTGCCCTGGCCGCAGCGCGGGCAGCAGCCGCGCGCGCCGGCGCTGAAGGGGTCGACGGGCGGATAGAGGGCCTTGTCTTCGTCCATGGTTCCGATCCGATATATGGCGCCGCGACGGATTGGCCGCGGACGATTGGTTTCAGGCCGGATGCTGTCCCCTCACCTGCCTGCCGGCATCCTCTCCCCGCAAGCGGGGCGAGGAAGGATGGGCGCACCGTCTTCCTCCTTCTCCCCGCGGCCGGGGAGAAGGTCCCGGCAGGGGGATGGGGGCGCGCAAAGGAAGACCGATCCTCGACCTCCATATACCGCCCTGCCCGCCATGCGTCCAACCCGAAAGGCCGCGACAAAGCACCCCAAAGGAAACGGCCGCATCGCTGCGGCCGTCGGTCACTCCTGCGATCGCACCCTCAGTGGGCGATCGGCGCGCCCCAGCCGCCCCAGATGTAGATGGAGAAGAACAGGAACAGCCAGACGACGTCGACGAAGTGCCAGTACCAGGCAGCGGCCTCGAAGCCGAAGTGCTGCTTGGGGGTGAAGTCGCCCCGCATGGCGCGGATGAGGCAGACGATCAGGAAGATCGTGCCGACCAGGACGTGGAAGCCGTGGAAGCCGGTCGCCATGAAGAAGGTCGCGCCGTAGATCGAGTCCTTGAAGGCGAAGGGGGCGTGGGCGTATTCGTAGGCCTGCACGAAGGAGAACAGGACGCCGAGGGCGACCGTCAGCGCAAGGCCGTTGACGAGGCCCTTGCGGTCGTTGTGCAGGAGGGCGTGGTGCGCCCAGGTCACGCAGGTGCCGGACAGCAGCAGGATGACCGTGTTGTAGAGCGGCAGGTGCCAGGGATCGAGAACCTCGATGCCCTTCGGCGGCCAGACGCCGCCGGTATGCTCGACGCGGGCGGCCTGGATGGCCTCGCCGGGGAAGAGGCTGGCGTCGAAGAAGGCCCAGAACCAGGCGACGAAGAACATCACCTCGGAGGCGATGAACATGATCATGCCGTAGCGCAGGTGCAGCGAGACGACGCGGGTGTGGTGGCCCTCATGGGCTTCCTTCACCGTGTCCGACCACCAGCCGTACATGGTGTAGAGCGTGATCAGCAGGCCGATGTAGAAGATCCACGGATTGGCGAGGTTCAGGCCGAAGAGGTTGAACGCGCCGCCGGAGAGGTAGCGCATGTAGCCGATGCCGCCGAACGCCATGACGAAGGCGCCGATGGAGGCGAGCAGCGGCCACGGGCTGGGGTCGATGATGTGGTAGTCGTGTTTCTTCTCATGCGCATCGGCCATGTGACTTATCCCCGAATGTATCGCGTTCCGTTCCCGGCTTAGCCGGAAACGCATGCATTTCAAAGCTTGTTCGCGTCGTCCGCCTTCCCCTCCGCAGCCGAAGCCACCGGCTTCGACGCCTCGTGCGGATAGAAGGTGTAGGACAGCGTGATCGTGTGGATGCCCTTCGTCTCGACCGGCTCGACGATCGCCGGGTCGACGAAGAAGACGACGGGCATCTCCAGTTCCTCGCCCGGCTTCAGCGTCGTCTCGGTGAAGCAGAAGCACTGGACCTTGTTGAAATAGGCGCCGGCCGCCTGCGGCGTGACGTTGAACGTCGCCTGGCCGGTCGCCGGCGTGGACCCCATGTTGCGGGCCTTGTACATGACCTGCACGGTCTCGCCGATCCGAAGCTCCACCTCGCGCTGCACCGGCGTGAAGGTCCAGGGCAGGCCCGGGCCGGTATTGGCGTCGAAGCGCACCTTGATCTTGCGGTCGAGGATGACGTCGGAGGCCTGCTCGACGCGCTGCGTCGTGCCGCCGTAGCCCGTCACCTTGCAGAACATCTCGTAGAGCGGCACGGCGGCATAGGCCATGCCGACCATGCCGACGACGAAGGAACAGCAGATGGCGACGATGGCGCCGTTGCCCAATCCGCTCTTTTCGGGGCCGGTCTTCTGCGTCTCGCTCATCGTCAGCCCGCCATTCCGCCGGAGAATTTCACCAGCGTGATGATGTAGAACAGCACGACCAAAGCCAGCAGCACGAGGCCGAGCGCGATGTTGCGGCCGCGGCGCGACTTCTTCTGGCTTTCCGTGAGGTTTACCGTTTCCATTACAGCCCCCATCCGAACGATGCGACCAGGTGGTCGAGCATGAGGCCGGAGAAGACCGCGAACAGGTAGACGATGGAGAAGGCGAAGAGCTTCTTGGCCGGCACCATCGCGCGGTCGCCTTCCGGCATGCGCAACACGCCGACAGAATACCACACGAAGCCGAGGCCGAGAGCTGCGGCAAAGAGACCGTAACCCATGCTTGCAAAGCCGAGGACGGCCGGCACGACGGCGATGACGGCGGTCAGCACCGCATAGACGAGGATCTGCACCTTCGTCGTCCGCTCGCCGGCGACGTTCGGCAGCATCGGCACGCCGACGGCGTCGTAGTCGCGCATCTTGAAGAGCGCGAGCGCCCAGAAGTGCGCCGGGGTCCACAGGAAGGTGATGAGGAAGAGGACGACGCTCTCGACGGAGACGCCGCCGGTGACGCAGGCCCAGCCGATCATCGGCGGGAAGGCCCCGGCCGCGCCGCCGATGACGATGTTCTGCGGCGTCGAGCGCTTCAGCCACATCGTGTAGACGACGGCGTAGAAGAAGATGGTGAAGGCGAGCAGGCCCGCCGAGAACCAGTTGACCGCAAGGCCGAGGATCGCCACCGAGAAGGCCGAGAGCGTCAGGCCGAAGGCGAGCGCCTCCTCCGGGCGGATGCGGCCGGAGGGGACGGGACGCTTCGCCGTGCGGGACATGACCGCATCGATATCAGCGTCGTACCACATGTTGAGCGCCCCGGATGCGCCGGCGCCCACGGCGATACAGAGGATCGCTATGGCGCCGATCAGCGGGTTGATCGTGCCGGGGGCCATGACGAGGCCGGCAAAGGCCGTGAAGACGACGAGCGACATGACGCGCGGCTTCAGGAGCTCGAAGAAATCACGCGGCGACGCTTCGGAGAGATAGACCTCGCCGCCGCCCGGAACCGTTTCGTGATGCTCGATGACCGCCATGTTGCTTCCGTTTCTGTTGCCCGAGAAAGACAGGCCTTATGCCCTCCCTCTCCGTCATCCTCGGGCTTGACCCGAGGATCCACTTCCACGGCACGCCGGAGGAAGTGGCTTGGATCCTCGGGTCAAGCCCGAGGATGACGGAGGGTGGGGTGTGGGCTGCTGCCCAACGAGCCGCCGCTCTCCGCCGGTATTCTGCCAGTATTGAAGCCGCCGTTGCCGGCGGCCCCGATCTTGCGAAGACCTACTTGATCTTCGGAAGCTGTTCCCACTGGTGGAACGGCGGCGGCGAGGAGAGCTGCCATTCCAGCGTGTTGGCGCCCTCGCCCCACGGGTTGTCGCCGGCGACGCGCTTCTTGGCGAAGGCCTCGAAGACGCCGTAGAGGAAGATCAGCACGCCCACGGCCGAGATGTAGGAGCCGTAGGAGGAGACCGCGTTCCAGCCGGCGAAGGCGTCCGGATAGTCGATGTAGCGGCGCGGCATGCCGGCAAGGCCGAGGAAGTGCTGCGGGAAGAAGACCAGGTTCACGCCGACGAACATGACCCAGAAGTGCAGCTTGCCGATGAACTCGGAGTACATGTATCCGGTCATCTTCGGGAACCAGTAGTACCAGGCCGCGAAGATGGCAAAGACGGCGCCGAGCGACAGCACGTAATGGAAGTGGGCCACCACGTAGTAGGTGTCATGCAGGGCGCGGTCGAGGCCGGCATTGGCGAGCTGGACGCCCGTGACGCCGCCGACGGTGAAGAGGAAGATGAAGCCGATCGCCCAGACCATCGGCGTCGTGAAGCGGATCGAGCCGCCCCACATCGTCGCGATCCAGGAGAAGATCTTCACGCCCGTCGGGACCGCGATGACCATCGTGGCGAAGACGAAGTAGCGCTGCGTGTCGAGCGACATGCCGACCGTGTACATGTGGTGCGCCCACACGATGAAGCCGACGGCGCCGATCGCCACCATGGCGTAGGCCATGCCGAGATAGCCGAAGATCGGCTTGCGGGCGAAGGTGGAGACGATGTGGCTGATGATGCCGAAGCCGGGCAGGATCAGGATGTAGACTTCCGGGTGGCCGAAGAACCAGAACAGGTGCTGGAAGAGGATCGGGTCACCGCCGTTTTCCGGCGCGAAGAAGGCCGTGCCGAAGTTGCGGTCGGTGAGCAGCATGGTGATGCCGCCCGCCAGAACCGGCAGCGAGAGCAGCAGCAGGAAGGCGGTGATCAGCACCGACCAAGCGAAGAGCGGCATCTTGTGCAGCGTCATGCCCGGGGCGCGCATGTTGAGGATGGTGGTGATGAAGTTGATCGCGCCGAGGATCGAGGAGGCGCCGGCGATGTGCAGGCCGAGGATCACGAAGTCCATGGCGGGACCCGGCTGCCCCGATGTCGAGAACGGCGGATAGACCGTCCAGCCCCCGCCCGCGCCGTAGGCGCCGGCCGGCCCTTCGACGAACATCGAGAGGAGCACGAGCACGAAGGCCGGGATGATCAGCCAGAACGAGATGTTGTTCATGCGCGGGAAGGCCATGTCCGGCGCGCCGATCATGATCGGCACCATCCAGTTGGCAAAGCCCCCGATGAGGGCCGGCATCACCATGAAGAAGATCATGATGAGCGCGTGCGCCGTCGTGAAGACGTTGAACATGTGCTTGCCGCCGTCGATGGCGGCGTCGCCCTCGAAGCCGTAGACCATCTGCGCCAGGCCGTGGAAGATCTGGATGCCCGGCTCCTGCAGCTCCATGCGCATGAAGACGGAGAGCGTGCCGCCGATGATGCCGGCGACGATGGCGAAGATCAGGTAGAGGGTGCCGATGTCCTTGTGGTTGGTCGACAGGAACCAACGCTGGAAGAAGGTGAGCGGCTTGTGTTCGTGGTGATCGTGGTGATCGCCGTGGGCAGCGGATGTTCCGGCCATGGTCTCAACTCCCTAGGTATTACTGCGCGGCGTTCTGGGCGACGTCTACGGACTTTTCCGCACCGCCGGCAGACGCCATCAGGGCCTTGTTTGCCTCGCCGACATTGGTCGCGGCGGCAGCAAGCCAGGTATCGAACTTTTCCTGCGAGACGACGCGGATGGCGATCGGCATGTACGCGTGGTCCTTGCCGCAGAGCTCGGAACACTGGCCGTAGAACAGGCCCTCGCGGTCGGCCTTGAACCAGGTCTCGTTGAGGCGGCCCGGAACGGCGTCGATCTTCACGCCGAAGGAGGGCATGGCGAAGGCATGGATCACGTCGCCGGCCGTGACGAGGAGACGGACATGCTTGCCGACCGGAACGACGACCTCGTTGTCGACGGCCAGGAGCCGGGGATAGGCGGATCTGTCTTCCTTGCCGGCGGCCGCGCGGTCCGCGTCCTGCAGGAGGATGCTGTCGAAGGAGACCGGGTTCTCGCCGACCTGGTATTCATAGCCCCAGTACCACTGGAAACCGGTCGCCTTGATGGTCAGCTCCGGCTCCTCGGTCGGCGCGAGCTGCTTGGTGAGGAGCTGGAAGGAGGGGATCGCCAGGAAGAGGAGGATGATGACCGGGCCGAGCGTCCAGACGACCTCGATGGCCGTGTTGTGGCTGGTCTTGGAAGGAACCGGGTTTGCGCTTTCGCGGAACTTCACGACGACGACGATGAGCAGGGCGAGGACGAACAGGGTGATCGGGACGATGAACCACAGTGTGTACTGCTCGAACCAGCGGATCTCTTCCATGATCGAGGTGGCGGCGGGCTGGAGGCCCTTCTGCCAGTCGAGCGGCTGATCGGCGAATGCGGTCGAAGCAAAGAGCAGACAGCCTAGAGCGGCCAGACCTGCAAAAGCTTTGTTTTTCACAACGTATCTCCCCAAGGCGTTTGATCGGGATCAAACAGATGCGCAGAATCCCTGCTATGCTGAGTGCTTAAAACCACAGTTTCATGCTCGCCGCAACCGCCATGGGGGACGCCCCATGCGGCATTTTTGCGCAAAAGCAAAAGCATGGCGCCACTCCCCACAGTTTCTTCATAATAGCCTATAGCATGAAAGGTTTGGCCGCAGCGACCCCGCGCCACGGCCCCTCGCCCGTCCGCTCCGCCATGCCGGCCGGCACCTTATATACTGTGCCACCGCAATGCCCGCGGCCCTGTCCAATTTCCGCCTTCAAACAATCGGAAATGAGCGCGCGGGGCTTTTCATTTCGCCGCCGCCTATTCAAAGATACCGCGACTGATTCGAGATTCCGAGGTTTTCATGGGTTCTGCTTCCCTTTCCCGGCTGTCCCGGGCGGCAATTGCTCTTGCCGTTCTGGGGTTCGGCGCCACGACGCTGCCATCCGCCTCAGTGGCCCAGCAGCCCGGCACGGTGAAATCGAACCACGGCGCCTGGTCCATCGTCTGCGACCAGCCCGCCGGCGCCTCCAGCGAGCAATGCGCGCTGATGCAGAACGTGCTGGCCGAGGACCGGCCGGAGCTGGGCCTGTCCGTGGTGGTGCTGAAGACCGCCGACCGCAAGGCCAAGATCCTGCGCGTGCTCGCCCCGCTCGGCGTGCTTTTGCCGAACGGCCTCGGCCTCAACGTGGACGGCAAGGACATCGGCCGCGCCTATTTCGTGCGCTGCTTCTCCGACGGCTGCTATGCGGAAGTCGTGCTGGAGGACGAGCTCCTGAAGACCTTCCGCTCCGGCGCGACGGCCACCTTCATCGTCTTCCAGTCGCCGGAAGAGGGCATCGGCATCCCCGTCGACCTGAAAGGCTTCGGCGAGGGCTACGACGCGCTGCCGTGAGCAACTCCGCTTTTTCCCGGATCATGAAAGCCTCTAGGCACGCTCGGCAAATCCAAGGAAGACGGCAAGGCTGCGGGTGACGGAGGCCATCGTCTCGGCGTCGAGCCGGCCGATCGCGGCCCCGATCCTGTCGCGACGGATCGTCATGATCTTGTCGACCATGACCTGGGACGGTCTCTGCAGACCGTTTGCGACCTCCGGTTCCACCGGAATGCGCAGCAACGGCGCATCCTGAAGCGTACTGGAAATGAGCAGGACGGTTACCGTGGCGGCCTGCGAGAACAGGTCCGACTGGATAATGAGCGCTGGGCGCGGCTTGCCGAAATCGCCCGGCACGGCAACCGTGACGAGGTCGCCGCGCTTCACGGATCGGAGCCGGCGAGATCGAGGAAGGCCGCATCCAGGAAGCCGTTCAGCTCCCGGTCACCGGCCTCCGCCGCCCCAAGCCTTTTCGATTGCCTCGCACATTCCTCCGCAAAGGCGCTGCCCCGCGTGTCGGGCAGCCACAGCTGCACGGGGCGAAGCCCGGCGGCGCGCAGGGCATCCCGTCGCTTCCTTACCCTGTCGTTGACAGCCTTTGCCATCGTTCCATCCTTCGGGTGATCGTTACATGTAACCTAAGCGCCCAAGCGGCAACCGTCAAGTTTTGCACCTGCCGAGGAAGTCGAAACTTGCCGTCCCTTCCCACCGTCTCTACATGGAGGACACCCCACACGCAGCAACGCGGAGCCTGCCATGAACACCGACCTCCTCTCCCTCTTCGATGCCGACGAGGCCTCCGTCCAGGCGGTGCTTCGGGAGGCGCTGAGGGGGGCGGACGACGGCGAGCTCTTCCTCGAACATGCGCAGGCCGAGTCGCTTTCCTTCGACAACGGCCGCCTCAAGGGCGGCAGCTTCAACACCGACCAGGGTTTTGGCCTGCGCGCGGTGGCGGGCGAGGCGGTCGGCTATGCGCATTCCGGCGAGATGACGCTTTCGGCGCTGAAGCGGGCGGCGGATGCGGCAGGCGCCGTCACGCGCGGCTATTCCGGCGAATACTCCGATGCGCCGCAGGGCACCAACCGGCGACTTTACACGGAAGACAACCCGATCGGCGCGCCGACCTTCGAGGAGAAGGTGGCGCTGCTGACCGGCATCGACGCCTACCTGCGCGGCAAGGACCCGAAGGTTCGGCAGGTGACGGCCTCCATCGCCGCGAGCTGGCAGGTCGTCAACATCCTGCGCGCCGACGGCCACCGCGTCACCGACGTGCGCCCCATGACCCGCGTCAGCATCTCCGTCGTCGTCGGCGAAGGCGACCGGCAGGAGACGGGCAGCTACGGCATCGGCGGGCGCACGACCTTCGATGCCTTCCTCGATGAGCAGAGCTGGCGCGCGGGCGCCGACGAGGCGCTGCGCCAGGCGCTCGTCAACCTGGAGGCCGTGGAGGCGCCGGCGGGCACGATGGACGTGGTGCTCTCCTCCGGCTGGCCGGGCGTCATGCTGCACGAGGCGGTCGGCCACGGCCTCGAAGGCGACTTCAACCGCAAGAAGACCTCGGCCTTCGCGGGCCTGATGGGCGAGCAGGTGGCGGCCAGGGGCGTCACCGTCGTCGACGACGGCACGATCGACAACCGCCGCGGCTCCATCACCGTCGACGACGAGGGCACGCCGTCCGCCTACAACGTGCTGATCGAGGACGGCAGGCTCGTCGGCTACATGCAGGACCGGCAGAACGCGCGCCTCATGGGCATGAAGGCGACCGGCAACGGCCGCCGGCAGGGCTATGCCCACCGCCCCATGCCGCGCATGACCAACACCTACATGCTCTCCGGCGACAAAACGCCGGAGGAGATCATCGCCTCGGTGAAGAACGGCATCTACGCAGTCTCCTTCGGCGGCGGGCAGGTGGACATCACCTCGGGCAAGTTCGTCTTCGGCTGCACGGAGGCCTATCTCATCGAGGACGGCAAGGTGACGGCGCCCGTCAAGGGCGCCATGCTGATCGGCAACGGGCCGGACGCCATGCGCCGCGTCTCGATGATCGGCAACGACACCAAGCTCGACACCGGCATCGGCAATTGCGGCAAGGCCGGCCAGTGGGTGCCGGTCGGCGTCGGCCAGCCACACCTTCGCATGGACCAGATCACCGTCGGCGGCACGAAGGCTTAAGCGTCCGCGGCAGGCGGGATAAGTGACGGCTACGGGCCGGACACCCCGACCCGCCGCAGCAGCCACGCTCGAAACGCGCGGGCCTCCGGCGAAAGGCGTTTGAAGCTGCGGGCCACCAGAAAGTAGGCCCCGTGGCGGACGGACAGGGCGAAGGGCTGGAGGAGGTGGCCGGCGGCGATCTCCTCGGCAGCGAGGAAGCGGTCGGCCAGCGCGACGCCGTGGCCCCGCAGGGCGGCCTGAAGCACCAGGTTGCCCTCGGCGAAGATCTGCGCGCGGCCGAGCGGCGCGTCCGGCAGGCCGGCGGCGGAAAACCAGCGCTCCCAGACGCTGCGGTTCTCCTCGTGCAGCAGGGTATGCGCAAGCAGGTCGGCCGGCGCCCTCAGGGGCGGGCCGCCGGCCAGGAGGCCGGGCGCGATCACCGGCACCATCTCCACATCCATGAGGTGATCGGCCTCGGTGCGCGGCCAGGCCCTGGCGTCCGCCCCGTGGCGGATGGCGATCTCGGCCTCGTGCGCGCGGAACTCGACGAGCCGCATGTCGGAATCGACCGCGACGTCGATTTCCGGATGGGCGGCGCGGAAGCCGTCGAGGTTCGGCACGAGCCAGCCGGCGGCGAAGGACGGCTCGGCGCTGATCTCCAGCAGCCCGCCGCCGCGCCGTCCCCGGATTTCCGACAGGCTCGCATCCATGGCGTCGAAGGAGCGCGAGAGCACGCCGAGCAGCGCCTGTCCCGCCGGCGTCAGGCGCACGCTGCGGTGGCGCCGCTCGAAAAGCGGCTTGCCGAGCTCGGCCTCCAGGTCCTTCACCTGCCGGCTGACGGCGGCCTGCGAGACGGCAAGCTCGTCCGCCGCGAGCGTGAAGCTTCCGAGCCGGCCCGCCGCCTCGAAACTCCTCAGCGCCGTCAAGGGCAGCCGTCCGCGCTTCATCGCATAACCTCAAGTCATCCGAAATCGACGATAAACTCGTTTGAGGACAAGAGGCAAGCGGGCGGACAATCCATGCGATCCGGCAAGCATGGAGGACTGGACAATGCTCGATACCGTTACGGCCATCTTCATGGAGGTCGTCCGCCTCCTCACCTTCCAGGCCCGGCCGTCCGGGCCGCAGCGCCACAGGAAAGCCGTTGTTAACCACTCGGATACCGACCGGGTGCGATAACGGCCGCGGAAACCTCAAGGAAAGACAGAAACGACATGCCGATCCGCAGCGTCATGCGACAGGGACTGAAGCGCGCCGTGATCACCGGCGGGCTGGAGGTCGCGCATCTGGCCGAGCGGGTCGGGCTGATGGCTTCGGCCCGCGGCATGGGCGCGATCTTCACGCTGCACCATGTCCGCCCGAAGGTGCCGCACGCCTTCGATCCGAATGCCCATCTGGAGATCACGCCGGAATTCCTGGACGCGGCGATCGCGCACCTGAAGGAGGAAGGCTACCAGTTCGTGGCGCTTGCCGACATGCCGGCGCGGCTCGCCATCGCGCGGGCGGGCGAACGGTTCGCCGCCTTCACGCTCGACGACGGCTACCGCAACAACGCGGTGCACGCCCAGCCGGTCTTCACGCTCCACAAGGTGCCGTTCACGGTCTTCGTCTCGCCGGGCCTGGCCGGCAAGACGCACGGCATCTGGTGGGAGACGCTGACGGAGCTCCTGCGCGCCGTCCCGCATCTGGAATTCGATTTCGGCTTAGGCCCGGTCACCATGCCGCTCGCCACGCCCTTCCAGAAGCAGGCGGCCTACAGCCGCTTCGCGCGCTTCGTCCATGCCCAAGCGGAGGAGGCGGCCGCGATCGAGCGCCTCGACGCGGCGGCGAGGGCCCACGGCATCGACCCGCTGATGATCACCGAACGGCTCGTCATGCGCGAGCCGGAGCTGAAGAGCCTCGTGCTCAACCCGCTCGCCTCCATCGGCGCCCATACGGTCAGCCACCGGGCGCTCGCCCGCCTCAGCGACGAGGAGGCGCGGCGCGAGATGGACGAGTCGGCCGAGCGCATCGCCGCGATCACCGGCCAGCGCCCGGAAACCTTCGCCTATCCCTATGGCGACCGCGCGGCCGTCTCGCCGCGCGAGCACCGGCTTGCCAAGGAGCTCGGCTTCCGCGTCGCCGTGACCACGGAGGCCGGCACGCTCTCGGCCCGCTCCTTCGACACGCCGACCGCCCTGCCCCGCATCTCGCTGAACGGGCTCTACCAGAAGCCGAAATATGTCGGGGCGCTCGCCTCGGGCATCCCCTTCCGGCTGATGCGGCGATCGTCCTGAACGCCCCCACCTGCGTGCCTGATCGCATCCACAGTTCGGCCCCTCACGCATTGTGCGGTCAGCCCCTCACGCTAACCCTCTCCCCGCAAGCGGGGAAAGGGGACGTGCCCGAAGCGGCGGCAGCAGGAGGGCAGAACGGCGCGGCAGATCCCCTTCTCCCCGTTCACGGGGAGAAGGTCCCGGCAGGGGGATGAGGGGCGGGGCGGCCCGAAGACAAACAGCGCCCCCGCAGCCCTCGGCAATTCACGGATACATCCGCGCCTTCGTCCATCCCCTGCCGTCCTCCGCGCGGCGGAATTCCACGCGGTCGTGCAGGCGGAAGGGGCGGTCGTGCCAGAACTCGATCGACACCGGCTTCAGGCGGAAGCCGGACCAGTGCGGCGGGCGGGGAATCTCGCCGATCGCGTAGCGGGCGGTGTATTCGGCGACGGCCTTTTCCAGCGCGAAGCGGCTTTCGAGCGGGCGCGACTGCTTCGAGGCCCAGGCGCCGATGCGGCTGCCGCGCGGGCGCGAGGCATAGTATTCGTCGGCCTCCGCGTCGGTGACGATCTCCACGTCGCCGCGCACGCGCACCTGCCGGCGCAGCGATTTCCAGTGGAAGCACATGGCGGCCTTGCGGGCGCCGAGGATCTCCACGCCCTTTCGGCTCTCGAAATTCGTGTAGAAGACGAAGCCGCGCTCGTCGAACCCCTTGAGCAGGACCATGCGCACATTCGGCAGGCCCGTCTCGTCGACGGTCGCCAGCGCCAGCGCGTTCGGGTCGTTCGGCTCCGTCCTGCCGGCCTCCTCGAGCCAGGCGCCGAACAGGGCATAGGGTTCGTTTTGCTCGGTGAAGTCACCGGTTGTTAACGCATTTTCGCTCATATTCGATTCAATGCCGATCTATCTAGCTGTATGAGGCAGTCTGGAGTGAAAGTCATAACAAAGACGCGACCGGAGACAAAGCCATACTGGACGCGCTGGCGTGGGCTCGCCGCCGCCATGATGTCCGGCGTGGTTCTTTCGGGCTGCATGAGCGGCCTCGACCTGTTCTCCGACAGCAACGTCGACAAGACGGTGCGCACCAGCACCGTGCCGAACGGCGGGACGGAACGCCTCTCCGACGAGATCACCGTGCGCAACGCGGTTTCCTCGGCCGACCTCGCACGCACCGGCGGCAGCCCCATTCCGTGGGCGAACTCCGCCTCCGGCAGCGCCGGCGTGATCAGCAGCATCGCGGAAAACCGGGACAATGCCGGCCGCACCTGCCGCGACTTCGTGACGACGAAACATTCCTACCAGGGCATTGCCAGCTTCACCGGCCGCACCTGCATGGGCAATTCCGGCGAATGGCTCCTTCTCGCCTTCGATCGCCAGGGTTGATCCCGTTCGGGGCGCGTTTGCCATTTTTCAACCCTGACCCGTAACCGGCGGTTAGGACGTTCATCGCTAGCATGGACGGTAAAACGGAAACGGGTGGAAGTTATGCGTGATCCCTATTCGGTCCTCGGCGTGAAGCGGAACGCCGGGCAGGAGGAAATAAAGGCCGCCTGGCGCTCGCTGGCCAAGGCCGTGCATCCCGACCAGAATCACGACGACCCGTTCGCCACCATCCGCTTCACCGAAGCGGGCCGTGCCTACGACCTCCTGCGCGACCCGGAAAAACGCAGCCGCTACGACCGCCAGCAGCGCGAGGCCGAGCTTCGCCGCATGGAGCAGATGCGCCGCCGCGAGGCCGAGCGCAAGGCCAAGACCGAGGCCCCGCGCATGTCCGGCGAGGACGCGGAGGACATGATCGCCCGCATCTTCGGCGTCGATGCGCGCGCGCCGCAGGCCGATGCCAAGGCCCAGCCGCGCCCGCAGCCGCAGGCCGGTGCCGCCCCGGCGCAGGACGCCCGCAAGGCCGCCGAGGAGCCCGCCGCCGAGGAGACGGCACCGGCCCGCGCCGGCGCGCCGGCGGCCGCCATCATCTCCGCCATCATCCGCCGCATCCGCGGCAGCCGCGCCAGGGTCGAGAAGGCGCCCGACCTCGTCGCCGACGTCACCGTCACGGTCGAGGACATCCTGAACCGCGTGCGCCCGACGATCGAGACGCCGGAGGGCCAGACGATCCGCGTGCCGATCGGCGCGGGCACGACGGACGGCCAGGTGATCCGCCTCAAGGAGGCCGGATACCGCATCGAGAACCTGAGGCGCGGCGACGCCGTCGTCACCGTGCGCGTGGCGCCCGGCCGTTTCCGCGTCGACGGCTTCGACCTGAAGGTCGACCTGCCGGTGACGATCGAGAACGCCGTGCTCGGCTGGGAGACGACCATCGAGGGCCCGCTCGGCCCCCTGCCCGTGACCGTCCCGGCCTGGTCCGGATCCGACCAGGCGATCCGCATCGAAGGGGAAGGGCTGACGAAGGAGAACGGCGAACGCGGCGACCTCATCGCCGAAGTGCGCCTCCTGCTGTGGGAGAAGCCGGACGACAAGATGATCGACCTCATGCGGTCGCTGCGCGAAGGCCTCTACCTTTGAACCGTCCATGACGCTTGCGTGAAAGATGCACCCATTGTTACGGATGCTAACAGTTCCTGAACCCCCGCGCGCTTGAACCGCATTGCTGCCTATGCCATAGGCAATTTCGACTTTAGTTTCAGGGGGCAAACCATGGTTCAGGCATCTGGTCTGATGAAGGGCAAGCGCGGCGTCATCATGGGCGTCGCCAACAACCGTTCCATCGCCTGGGGCATTGCCAAGGCCATCCACGCACAGGGCGGCGAAATCGCCTTCACCTACCAGGGCGATGCGCTGAAGAAGCGCGTCGAGCCGCTGGCCGCCGAGATCGGCGCGGTGCTGGCCGGCGATTGCGACGTTTCCGACGAGGCCTCAATCGACGCGGTCTTCGAGAATGTCGAGAAGATGTGGGGCAAGATCGACTTCATCGTGCACGCCATCGGCTTTTCCGACAAGGACGAGCTGACCGGCCGCTACGTCGACACGACGCCGGGCAACTTCGCCAAGACGATGCAGATCTCGGTCTATTCCTTCACCTCCGTCGCCCGGCGCGCGGAAAAGCTGATGACCGACGGCGGCGCGATGCTGACGCTGACCTATTACGGCGCAGAGAAGGTGATGCCGAACTACAACGTGATGGGCGTCGCCAAGGCCGCGCTGGAAGCGAGCGTGAAATACCTCGCCGTCGACCTCGGCCCGAAGAACATCCGCGTCAACGCCATCTCCGCCGGCCCGATCAAGACGCTCGCGGCCTCCGGCATCGGCGACTTCCGCTACATCCTCAAATGGAACGAGTACAACGCGCCGCTGCGCCGTACCGTCACCATCGAGGAAGTGGGCGATGTCGGCCTCTACCTGCTCTCGGACCTTTCGCGTTCGGTGACGGGCGAGACGCACCATGCCGACAGCGGCTACCACGTCATCGGCATGAAGGCCGTCGACGCGCCGGACATCTCCGTCGTCAAGGATTGATCGACTTTAGACGCAATTGCGGGGGAAAACCGCTTCACGCTTTTCCCGCAATTGCTTCGAGGGGCCCGTCTTGCTCATCTACATGATCCGCCACGGCCAGACCGCGTGGAATGCAGAGGGCAGGCTGCAGGGCCAGAAGGACATCCCGCTCAACGACACGGGCCGCGGGCAGGCGGCCGGCAACGGCCTCGCCCTCAAGGGCATCCTCGGCGATAAGGTTTCCGGCTTCGACTTCGTGGCGAGCCCGCTCGGGCGCACGCGCGAGACGATGGAGATCCTGCGCCGCGCCATGGGCCTCGATCCTTCGGCCTACCGCACCGACCCGCGCCTCGTCGAAGTGTCCTTCGGCGACTGGGAGGGCTATACGCTCGCCGAGCTGAGGGAGCGGGCGCCGGAGCGCGTGGAGGAACGCGCCCGCGCGAAATGGAACTTCATCCCGCCCGGAGAAGCGGCCGAAAGCTACGAGATCCTCTGCTGGCGCGTCGGCTCGTTCCTCGGCGACGTGACGCGCCCGACCGTCTGCGTCAGCCATGGCGGCGTCTTCCGGGCCGCCTTCCGCCTCCACGGCATGGACGAGGAGGACGCGGCCAACACGCCGATCCACCAGGACCGGATCCTGCGCATCGACGGCACGGGCATGCACTGGTTGTGAGATGCGGGAGGAAGGCCCCTCGCCCGCCTATTGCAGGACTTCGAGATCGTTGATGACGCGCTTGCCGTCGACTTCCGTGTAGAACACCAGCACCTTCACGCCCGGCTCCAGCCCCTCGAAATTGAACTCTTCCGGGGCCTGGTACTTCTTGCCGTCGTCGAGCGACAGGCTGAGATTCGCCGTGTCCACATTCGTGATCACGGCTTCGACGTCCGCGCTTTCCGAAAAAGCGGCGAGCGGCGAGAGGAAAACGGCCGTGGCCATCAGTGCTGCGATGAGCAACCGCATCGTACGAACCCCTGGAAATGAATCGGTCTTCTTGCTGGTCACGTCAGATGCCCCCCAAATATGGCGAAATTCGCCCGCTCCGCGCCCGTGGGAGAAATGGATGGCCGGAAAGCGCCGGCGAATCAAGGCGCGGCGCGGCATCATCCCCGGGATTGTCCGGCAGACGGCCTCCCGGCCCGGCCCCGGACACCCCGCGGAGCCTCGCCCGGCGGGCGGAAATGCAGGCATTTCAGTTGCTTATAAAGGCAATCTTAAGGAAGCCTCACTACTGTTTCGCGATAATCGGGGACGCTCCTCTTGCCTTTGACCGCCGCCATCCGCCACCATCTGGCATCCATCGCAGAATGGGCGAGGCCTTCGCTCGTTCCGGCGGCGATCGCCGGCTGCGTGATCCTCACGGCGGGCATCTTCTACGAGCGGCAGAACGAGCGGGTCTACCGCAACGAACTGCAGAACCACGTCTCGGGGGACCTGGCGCTTGTCGGCGCCCGGCTGCAGAGCGAGGTGAACAGCAACGTGGCGGCGCTGCGCAGCGTGGCCAACCTGTTCGCCGTCGCGCCGGACCAGGCGATGGCGCAATTCGACGTCTTCGCCCGCAAGCTGATGCTGCAGAACACCCATTTCCGCCGCGTCGGCGTCGCGCCCGGCGGAAAGGTGAGCCACGCCTTCCCGCTCGACGGCAACCGGCACTACCTCGGCACCGACTTCAACCGCTTCCCCTCCTTCCGCCGCGCCGCCCAGGCGGACCGTTCGCGCGGACGGCCGCTGATGTTCGGCCCGGTCGAGTTCGCCAGGGGCGGGCGCGGCTTCAACCTCTTCATGCCGGTCTTCACCGATACCGGGGCGCAGCCCCATTTCTGGGGCTACATCGACGGGGTGATCGACGAGCGCAAGCTCTTCGCCGATGCGGGCCTGACCGGCCCCGGCCGCCATGCCGGGCCGGACATGGCGCAGCACGATGCCGATATAGAGCTCGCCATCCGCGACGTGAGCGTGCCCGACAACATCGTCGACCCGTTCTTCGGCGATGTGCGCGTCTTCGAGAGCGACCCGGTGGTGCAGGTGCTCGACTTTCCCGGCGGGCGCTGGGAACTCGCCGCCATCCCGGCAAAGGGCTGGCAGCACCCGCCGGAGAACCTGACGCAGGTTCGGCTGGTCATCGCCGCCGCCGCCCTCGTCGTCATCGTTCCGATCTTCCTGACCGGCGGCCTCGTCAGCGAGCGCCAGCGCAACATCGCCCGGCTGAAGGCGCGCGAGCGCCAGGTCCAGTCGCTCTCGCAGCGCCTCGACATCGCGCTCGGCGCATCCAAGATCGGCATATGGGAATTCGACTTCCTGACCGGCGTGCGCAACTGGGATGCCCAGATGCACCGCCTGCACGGCTTTCCCGAAGGCCAGACGCCGAACGATCAGGAATGGCGCTCCGTGCTCCACCCGGACGACGTCGCCACCGCCAGGGCCGAGATGGACCTGATCCGCGCCGGCGGCAACGACTACAAATCGCAGTACCGCATCCTCATGCCGGACGGCACCTGGCACTATATCCGCAATGTCGGCTCGCGCCTCATCGGCCCGAACGGCGAGGAGAAGCTGACCGGCATCAGCTGGGACGTCACCGAGGACGTGCTCCTCAACCAGGCGCTGAAGAGCGCCAAGGAACACGCGGAAGTGCAGAACGCCGAGCTTGCCAAGCTCACCCGGCGCCTCGATCTCGCGCTCGATTCCTACCAGTGCGGCCTGTGGGAGGCCGATCTGGAAGACGGGCTGACGCTGTGGGACGAGCGGATGCACCAGCTCTACGGCGTGAAGAACACCGGCGAGCGCATCACCCACGAGACCTGGCTCGGCGCCATCCACCCCGACGACCGCGCGGAAGCGGAACGCAAGGTCAACGAGGCCATCGAGGAGGGCGTGCCCTACCTGCGCACTTCGCGCGTGGTGCTTCCCGACGGCACCGTCCGCCACATCCAGTCCGTCGGCAAGCTGCATGTGGAGCAGGACGGCCGCCGAAAGCTCGTCGGCCTCGCCTTCGACGTCACCGACGACGTGCAGATGACCGCCCGGCTCAAGGAGGCCAAGGAGCAGGCCGACCGGCAGAACGCGGAGCTGGAGCAGGCCAAGGACCGCATCGAGCACAATGCGCTGCACGACCCGCTGACCGGCCTCGGCAACCGCCGCAAGCTCGACGGCGAGCTGACGGACATCGCCGAACGCAGCGCGGCGGCGGACATGCGCATCGCCATCCTCCACATCGACCTCGACCGCTTCAAGCAGATCAACGACACGCTCGGCCATGCCGCCGGCGACGCGCTGCTCGTGCATGCCTCGAAGGTGCTGCGCTCCGCCGTGCGCGCGGGCGACCTCGTCGCGCGCATCGGCGGCGACGAATTCGTCGTGGTCGTCGGCGACACGACCGACCAGGCCTATCTCGCCACCCTCGCCCGCCGCATCATCACGCAGATGCAGCAGCCCGTCGACTACGAGGGGCATCTGTGCCGATTCGGCGTCAGCATCGGCATCGCGCTCGCCGAAGGCCGGTCGATCGATACAGCGAAGCTGCTCGTCAACGCCGACATCGCCCTCTACCGCGCCAAGGCGCTCGGCCGGAACCGGCACGAATTCTTCACCGAGGTGCTCGAGGCCGAGATCATCTCCAACAAGCGCATCGCCGACGACATCCTGGCAGGCATCGAGAACAACGAGTTCGTGCCCTACTACCAGCCGCAGATCGACGCCGGCACGCTGAAGCTGGCGGGCGCCGAGGCGCTCATCCGCTGGAACCATCCGCGCGACGGCCTGCTGACGCCCGACCGCTTCCTGAAGATCGCCGAAGACCTCAACGTCATGGCGACGCTCGACCGGATCGTGCTGGAAAAGGCGCTCATCGACTGCGCCCGCTGGGCCGCACAGGGCCTGATCATGCCGAAGATCTCGGTCAACGTCTCCGCCCGGCGGCTGCGCGACGAGAGCCTGATCGACAGCCTCAGCGGCCTTTCGATCCAGCCCGGCCAGATCGCCTTCGAACTGGTGGAATCGATCTTCCTCGACGAGAGCGACGACGTGGTGCTCGCCAACCTGGAGCGCATCAAGGCGCTCGGCATCGACATCGAGATCGACGACTTCGGCACCGGCCACACCTCGATCGTCAGCCTGCTGAAGCTCAAGCCCAAGCGGCTGAAGATCGACCGCCAGCTCGTCGCCCCCATCCTTTCCTCGCGCAACGAACAGGCGCTGGTGCGCTCCATCATCGAGATCGGCCGCTCGCTCGGCATCGAGATCGTGGCGGAGGGCGTGGAGACCATGCAGCACGCCGAAATGCTGAGCCTCCTCGGCTGCGACCTCCTGCAGGGCTACGCCTTCGCAAAGCCCCTCTCCCGCGACGCCTTCCTGGCCTTCGGGCGCGAGATGCGGTGGAAGCTGGCGTCGTAGGAGAACCGCCCCTCATCCCCCTGCCGGGACCTTCTCCCCGCAAGCGGGGCGAAGGGAGAGGATGCACACGCTTTCCCAGACAACAGGCGTTGCATTCGGAAGAACGCCTCGCGACTTGTTCCGTCTCCCCGCCTGCGGGGAGAAGGTGGCGACAGCCGGATGAGGGGCAAACACCGACATCGCCATGCAGGAAGCGCGAAACCCTTGTCCCTCCCCTCCCTTTTCCACTAAGAGGGAACGCACTTTCTATCGGGTCCGGTTCCGCTCATGTCGCACAACACCTTCGGTCACCTCTTCCGCGTCACCACCTGGGGCGAAAGCCACGGGCCTGCGCTCGGCTGCGTGGTGGACGGCTGCCCGCCCGGCATCCGCTTCACGCTCGGAGAAATCCAGGCCTGGCTCGACAAGCGCAAGCCCGGCCAGTCCCGCTTCGTGACGCAGCGCCGCGAGGACGACCTCGTCAAGGTGCTCTCCGGCGTCATGCCGGACGAGGACGGCGTCACGATGATCACCACCGGCGCGCCCGTCTCCATGCTGATCGAGAACACCGACCAGCGCTCCAAGGACTACGGCGAGATCGCGCGGCGCTACCGCCCCGGCCACGCCGACTTCACCTATGACGTCAAGTACGGCATCCGCGACTATCGCGGCGGCGGGCGGTCCTCCGCCCGCGAGACGGCCGCGCGCGTCGCCGCCGGCGGGCTGGCCCGCAAGGTCGTGCCGGGCCTTGCCGTCCGCGCAGCGCTGGTGCAGATCGGCAAGCACAGGATCGACCGCCGCAACTGGGACTGGAACGAGGTGAACAACAACCCGTTCTTCGCGCCCGACCCCGCCATCGTGCCCGTCTGGGAAGAATATCTCGACGGCATCCGCAAGGCCGGCTCCTCCATCGGCGCGGTCGTGGAGGTCGTCGCCGAGGGCGTGCCGGCCGGCATCGGCGCGCCGATCTACGGCAAGCTCGACCAGGACATCGCCTCGCTCCTCATGTCGATCAACGCCGTCAAGGGCGTCGAGATCGGCGAGGGCTTCGCTTCCGCCGAACTCACCGGCGAGGAGAACGCCGACGAGATGCGCATGGGCAACGACGGCAACCCGATCTTCCTCTCCAACCACGCGGGCGGCATCCTCGGCGGCATCTCCACCGGCCAGCCCGTCGTCGCGCGCTTCGCCATCAAGCCGACCTCCTCGATCCTCACCGAGCGCCGCTCCATCGACGCCGACGGCAACAATGTCGACGTGCGCACCAAGGGCCGGCACGACCCCTGCGTCGGCATCCGCGCCGTGCCGATCGGCGAGGCGATGGTCGCCTGCGCCATCGCCGACCACTACCTGCGCGACCGGGGCCAGACCGGCCGTCTGAAATAGGAGCATTCCATGAGCTACGACCAGAAGCGTGTCGTCGAGGCCATCCGCGCCTTCGAGGCCGGCGAGATCGTCGTCGTCACCGACGACGACGGCCGCGAGAACGAGGGCGACCTCATCGTCGCCGCCGTGCACTGCACGCCGGAGAAGATGGCCTTCATCGTGCGCCACACCTCCGGCATCGTCTGCACGCCCATGCCGCGCGAGGAGGCCAAGCGCCTCAACCTCAACGCCATGGTGGCGGAAAACGATTCGGCCCACACCACCGCCTTCACCGTCTCCGTCGACTTCAAGCACGGCACGACGACCGGCATTTCCGCCGACGACCGCACGCTGACGGTGCGCAACCTCGCCAACCCGAATGTCGGCCCGACCGATTTCGTGCGCCCCGGCCACATCTTCCCGCTCGTCGCGCGCGAGGGCGGCGTGCTGATGCGCTCCGGCCATACGGAAGCGGCCGTCGACCTCTGCCGGCTCGCGAGCCTGCCGCCAATCGGCGTGATCTGCGAACTCGTCAACGATGACGGCACCGTGATGCGCGGGCCGCAGGTGGCGGCCTTCGCCGAGCAGCACGGCCTCAGGCAGGTCTCCGTCGCCGACCTCATCGCCTATCGCCAGCGCAAGGAAACGCTGATCGAGCAGGTCGGCAGCTTCGACATCGAAACGCCCTACGGCAAGGCGAGGGCCCTGACCTACACCCTGCCCTGGGACCCGATGCAGCACCTTGCCGTGGTCTTCGGCGACATCCGCGACGGCGTCGACATTCCCGTGCGCCTGCACCTCGAAAACGTCGGCGGCGACGTGTTCGGCGCGGGCCGCCAGATCGACGCCATCATGAAGCGCATCGCGGACCAGGGCCGCGGCGTCATCGTCTACCTGCGCGAAGGCTCCGTCGGCGTCGGCGCGTCCCAGACCGCCCGCAAGGGCAAGCACGACCGCGAGGGCCACGACGAGGCGCAGGCGCGCGAGAGCGAATGGCTGGAAATCGGCCTCGGCGCGCAGATCCTCAAGGACCTCGGCATCACCTCGATCCGCCTGATGGCCTCCCGCGAGCGCCACTATGTCGGGCTCGAAGGCTTCGGCATCCAGATCAGCGCGACGGATCTGTGCTAGGCAGGAATATCAGCCTCTTGCCGTCGCTCCGATATGTGCTATTTATGTAGCACATATCGGAGGCATCGACATGACGGTCACGGCAAAGATTCGCCGACAGGGCGGCGCGACGGTCTTCAGCATTCCGCCGGCGCTCTTGAAGATGCTCGGCGCGGAAGTCGGAACCGAACTGACCCTCGCTGTCAGCAACGGCTCGCTCGTCGCAACGCCCAGGACGCAGAAGAAGAGATACACGCTCGCCGAGCTTCTGGAAGGCGCCGACGAGATGGCCGCGCTCGGCGAGGAGGCCAAGGCTTGGCAGGGCGGGACGCGCACCGGCAACGAAATTTTCTGATGGTCCGAAGCAACATACCGCGGCGCGGCGACGTCTTCATCGTCGACCTCAACCCTGTCGTCGGCCGCGAGATGAAGGACGACCATCGCTGCGTGGTCATCACCCCGCGCGAGATCAACGCCGTCGGCATGTGCTTGGTCGTGCCCATCACGACCGGCGGGCAGTTCACGCGCAACGCGGGCCTCGCGGTGAACATCTCCGGACACAGGACGACGGGCGTCGCGCTGTGCAACCAGGTCAGGGCGCTGGACATCGTCGAGCGCGTGAAGAACAAGTCCGCGCGCTACATCGAAACGCTGGACGATTACCTGACGGACGAGATCGCGGCCCGCGTGGTCAGCATGATCGATCCTGCATGATGCCGAGCGGC
The DNA here is from genome assembly GCF_046557955.1 of Shinella agrisoli. NCBI lineage: Bacteria > Pseudomonadati > Pseudomonadota > Alphaproteobacteria > Hyphomicrobiales > Rhizobiaceae > Shinella > Shinella agrisoli. The sequence goes on from NZ_JBJIEP010000003.1 coordinate 74,097, forward strand.
AGTCTCACGCCCCCTCGCCGCGCCACCCGTCCAGCCAGCGCACCGCCTCCACGCCGGCGAATCGCGCCACGCGCGCAAGCTCGGCCTCCAGCCGTTCCATCCGCCCGGTCGAGGCGCGGACCTTCGGCTCCCACCAGAGCCGCCTGACGTCGAGCGTGCCGGCCCGGCGGTCGGCCTTCATGTCGATGCGGCCGACGAGGCGGTCGCCCTCGAGCAGGGGGAAGACGTAGTAGCCGTATTGCCGCTTCGGCCCCGGCACGAAGACCTCGATGCGGTAGACGTAGCCGAAGAGCCGTTCGGTGCGATTGCGGTCGCGGATCAGGGGATCGAAGGGCGAGAGCACCCGCAGGCGCGCGGGCGGCTCGGGAATGGCGCCGAGCGTGTCCGGAAGGCCGGCGAAGGCATGGGAGGCGCGCGGCTTGCCGCCGTCGGCCGTCTCGATGGCGACGGGCTGGAGCTCGTCGCGATGGGCCTCCACCCAGGCTCTCGCCTCCTCCGGCGAGATCAGGTCCCAGAAGGCGGCGATCTCGCCGTGCGTGGCGAAACCCAGCCGCGCGAGCGCGCTGCGGCAGGCCCAGTCGACGAAGGCGTCGTGCCCGACATCCGGCGCGTGATGGTGCGGCGGCAGCACGCGCTCGACGAGGTCGTAGACCTTCTGGAAGTTCTCGCGCCTTGCGATCGCCAGCTTGCCGGTGCGCCAGAGATATTCGAGCGCCGTCTTGTTCGGATGCCAGTTCCACCAGCCGCCGGACTTGTGGCCGTCCGCCTTCAGGTCGCGCGACAGCACCGGGCCGCCCGAGACGATGCGCGCGTAGGTCTCCTCGAACGCATCCTCGAAGCCCGGCTCGCGCCACTTGCGCCAGCGCTCGATGATGGCGGCCTCCTCGCGGCGGAAGCGGTGCTTCCAGTAGCGGAAGAAGGCGCTCGGGATGATGGAGGCGTCGTGCGTCCAGTTCTCGAAGAGCTCGCCGTCCTTCTCCAGGAGGTCCGTCAGGTGCTCGCGCCGGTAGGTCTGGTTGCGCGAGAAGAGGATCTGGTGGTGCGCCCGCTCGACGGTGGCGATGCTGTCCACCTGCACGAAACCGATGTCGTGGATGAGCTGCAGCAGCCCTTCCTTGCCGAGGAGGCGGCCGGGAGAAGCGCTGAGGCCCTGGCGGGCGAGGAAGATGCGCCGGGCCTCGGCGTTGGAGAGGAGAATCGTCATGCCGGATGATAGGCATATATTCCCGGTTTGTTCCACCCGGTTTTCTTTCGGACCCGACATGTTATAGGTCCGTCCGACTTTCTGCGAACCGGGATCCCGCTCTTGGACATCGTCTTTTCCGCCGCCACGGTGCGCTATGCCGGACGCACCGCGCTCCATCCGCTGACCCTGACGCTTTCGGAACGGCGCATCGGCGTCGTCGGCCTCAACGGTTCCGGCAAGACGACCATGGCGCGGCTGATCAACGGCCTCGTCAAGCCGACCGAGGGCACGGTGACGGTCGGCGGGCTGGACACGGTGACGGACGAGAAGGCCGCGCGCGGGAAGACCGGCTTCATCTTCCAGAACCCGCAGCACCAGATGATCCTGCCGATCCTCGCCGAGGACATCGCCTTCGGCCTCAAGAACCGCGGGCTCGGCAAGGCGGAGATCGCCGAGAGGACGCAGGCGATCCTTGCGCGCTTCGACATTTCCCACCTCGCGCAGCGGCGCGTGCACGAGCTTTCCGGCGGCGAGACGCAGCTCGGCGCGATCGCCAGCGTGCTCGTCACCGGCCCGGACCTGCTGATCCTCGACGAGCCGACCAACCAGCTTGACCTCAAGAACCGCGCGCTGATCGAGCGTACCGTGGCCGGCCTGCCGGAACAGGTGCTCGTCATCACGCACGACCTCGCGCTACTCGACGGCTTCGACCGCGTGCTGGTCTTCCACGAGGGACGGCTTGCGGCCGACGACCGGCCGGCCGGGGCGATCCGCGCCTATAGGGAGATCGCGGCATGCTGAACGGCCTCGACATCGAAGGCGATTCGCCGCTCCACCGCATGCCGGTGCGCGGCAAGCTCGTCCTGCTCTTCGCGGCGGCGATCGGGCTTTTCCTCGTCTCGGACCTGCGGCTTCTCGCGCCGGCACTCGCACTTGCCGCCGCGCTCTACCTCTCGACGGGGATAGGCCACAGGGAGGCCATCCGGCGCACGCGATTCGTGCTCTTCACGGTCGTCCTCGTCGCGGCGGCGAACTACGTCTTCCACTCGCCGCACGAAGGCTTCGTCGTCTTCTGCCGCCTTTCCGCGCTCGTCCTCCTCGCCGCGGCCGTTACCACGACGACCGGCATCTCGGCCTTCATGGACGAGATCACCCGGCTCGTCACGCCGCTCGAGCGATTCGGCTTCGTGCGGGCGACGGACATCAGCCTCGCGGCCGGCCTCGTCATCCGCTTCGTGCCGGAAATCTTCGCGCGCTACCGGGACATCGCGGACGCCCACCGGGCGCGCGGACTGCCGGTCCGGCCGCTCACGACCCTCGTGCCGCTCATCATCCTCACGCTGAAGGATGCGGATACAATCGCCATGGCGATTGACGCCCGCGGCTTTCGGCGGCACTAAACCCTATCTTGTCCACTCGGGAAACCTGACATGACCACCAGAGACATCGTCCTCGTCGCCCTCTTCGCCGCGATCATGGTGGTGCTGGGCCTGCTGCCGCCGATCACGCTCGGCTTCATTCCGGTGCCCATCACCGCGCAATCGCTCGGCCCCATGCTGGCGGGCTGCATCCTCGGCGCAAGGAGAGGCTCCGCCTCCATGCTCCTCTTCCTGCTGCTCGTGGCCATCGGCCTGCCCGTCCTGTCCGGCGGGCGCGGCGGCCTTGCGGTCTTTGCCGGCCCGACGGCGGGCTATCTCGTCGGCTGGGTCTTCGGGGCCTTCGTCTGCGGGCTGATCGCCGAGCGCTTCGTCAGGGAAGACCAGGGCGAGCTCGCGCAGCTCCTCACCTTCCTCGCCGCCTCCGTCGCCGGCGGCATCGCGGTCGTCTACTTCTTCGGCATCCCGTGGCTCGCCTACATGAGCGGCCAGGCCTTCTTCCAGACGGCCCTCGCCTCGCTCGTCTTCCTGCCCGGCGACCTCATCAAGGCCTTCGTCGCCATGCTCGCCGGCCGCGCCGTGCTCGCCGGCTACCCGCTGCTGCCGCAGCGCGCCTGAGCCGATGCCGCTTTCCGGCGCCCTCGAGCGGCACGCCGCCGGAAATCCAACGAGCCCGGCCTTCCACCTGGAGGGCCGGGTTCTTTCCTACGGCGCGCTCGCCGCGACCGCGCGCCGGCTGCACGCGGCCTTCGAGGCCCTCGCCCCGGCCGGCCGAAGCGCGGTCGGGCCGGAGAACCGGCTGGTCGCCATCCTCACCGGCAACCACGCCCTCTTCCCCGCCGCCTTCGCCGCTGCGACGTCCGGCAGCACCTGCGCCGCGCTGATCGACCCGCACCTGCCGGAGGCGACCTGCCGGCGCATGCTCGAAAAGCTCGCGCCCGATCTCCTCGTGACGGCGGAAGGCGACGGCCTCCTCGTGCGCGATCCGCACATCGGCGCGGCCCTGGCCGTCGCCGAAAGCGAGGGCGCCGACGCGCCGCCGCTGCCGGAGGGCGCCGATAGCGGCCCGTTCCTGATCGTCTTCACCTCCGGCACCACCGCCGCGCCGAAGCCGATCGTCCGCGACCGCCGCTCCTGGCGGCTGAGCCTTGCGGCCGGCGCGCCGTTCTTCGGCATCGACGCCGCCACCGGCACCTATGCGCCCGGCCCCCTCGCCCACGGCCTTGCGCTCTATGCGATGACGGAAACGCTGCTCGCCGGCGGCGCCTTCCATTCCGCCCGGCACTTCGATGCGGCCGAGGCGCTCGCAACGATCGGCGGCAACGGCATCCGACGCCTCGTGCTGGTGCCCACCATGCTGCGCCGGCTCTGCGCGGGCGCAGCGCTCGAAGGCGTCGAGGCCATCACGGTGGCCGGCGCCAAGCTGACGGCCGGCGACCACGCGCTCTGCGCAAGAACATTCCCGAGGGCGGCGCTCCGCGAATATTACGGCGCCTCCGAACTCGGCTTCATCACCGTGACCGCGCCCGGCGACCCGGCCTCCGCCACCGCGGTCGGCAAGGCGTTCCCGGGGGTGAAGCTCTGCGTGCTGGACGAGGCCGGCAGGCCGCTGCCGGCCGGCGAGACGGGCACCATCTTCGTCGAAAGCCCGCTCGTCGCCACCGGCTACCTCGGCGCCGGGGACGGCGCGGGGCTTTCCCGCTTCGGCGCACGCGCCACGGTGGGCGACCTCGGTTTCCTGGAGGCGGACGGCACGCTGCATCTTCTCGGCCGCTCCGGCGGCATGGTGCTCTCCGGCGGCAACAACATCTACCCTTCGGAGGTGGAGGCCGCGCTCCTCGGCCTTCCCCGGGTGCGCGGCGCCCATGTCTTCGGCATCGACCATGCCGATCTCGGCAGCGAGCTCGTCGCGGTGATCGAGCCGGACGGGCCGGGGCCGGCGCCCGAAGCCCTGAAGGCCGCGATGGCGGCGGTGCTGCCGCGCTACAAGCAGCCGCGCCGCCTCTGGCTGTGTCGCGCCCTGCCGGTCACGCCCTCCGGCAAGGTCGAGGCGAAGACGGTGCGGCAATGGGTGGCGGAGGCAAGCGATGCGCTCGAACGCCTCCTCTGATCCCGCCCGCATCCCCGTCGTCGCCGCGGCGTTCCGCACGCCGGTCGGCCGCATCGGCGGCACGCTCGCTGCCGTCGAGCCGGCCAGCCTTGCCGTGCCCCTCATCCGCCGCATCCTCGCCGAGACAGGGCTGCGGCCCGAGGCCGTGGACGACGTGATCCTCGGCAATGCCGCCAACAGCGCCGGCAACCTCGCGCGCCTTGCCGCGCTGGAGGCCGGGCTTCCCGTCCGCGTGCCCGGCATGACGGTGGACCGGCAATGCGGCTCGGGGCTGGAGGCGATTTCGCTCGCCGCGCGGCTCGTGCAGGCCGGCGCCGGGCGCTTCTACCTTGCCGGCGGCACCGAGAGCGCCAGCCGCGCGCACCTGCGCTTCCGCCCGGCGGCGGCGCCCGGCAAGGAGCCGGAGCCGGTGGGCCGCGCCCGCATGGCGCCGGATGCGATCGGCGATCCGGACATGGGGATCGCCGCGGAGAACGTCGCCGCCCATGCCGGCATCGGCCGGCAGCGGCAGGACGCCTTCGCGCTCGAAAGCCACCGGCGCGCCGTGGCGGCCGGGAAGGCCGGCCGCTTTTTAAAGGAGATCGTGCCGGTCGAAACGCCGGCCGGCCGCGTCCTGCGCGACGAGTGCCCGCGCGAGGACACCTCGCTCGAACGGCTTGCCGCGCTGAAGCCCGTCTTCAAGCCGGCCGGAACGGTGACGGCGGGCAATGCCTGCCCGGTCAACGACGGCGCCGCGCTCGTGCTGGTGACCTCGCTCGCTGACGCGGAAAACCTCGGCCTCGGCCCGCTGCTGGAAATCGCCAACAGCGCGGTGGCCGGCGTCGATCCGAACCTGCTCGGCCTCGGCCCGGTGCCGGCCATGGAAAAGCTCGCCGCGCGCAATCCCGGCCTCGACGCGGCAAAAGTTCCGCTCATCGAATTCAACGAGGCCTTCGCCTCGCAGGTGCTGGCCAGCCTCGATGCGCTCGGCATCGATGCCGCCGCCGTCAACCGCGACGGCGGCGCGCTGGCGCTCGGCCATCCCTATGGCGCGTCCGGCGCCATCCTCGTCACACGGCTCTTCGCGCAGATGCGGGACGCCGGAGCCGGCACGGAAGCGCTCGCCATGATGGGCATCGGCGGCGGCATGGGCATCGCGGCCCTGTTCCGGAAAATGTGAGGAGCGGCTGCCTCAGGCGAGGAAAGGCTTCAGCCAGTCGCGCACCGGCTGCGGCACGTTGACGGGCTGGCGGCTCGAGGGGTCGACGGCGACCCAGACGATCTCCAGGTCGGCGACCGCCGCGCCTTTGAAGGAAATCGCCACCGCGAAGCTGAGCGAGGTCGCGCCGATGCGCGTGACCGAGACCTTGAAGCGGGCGATGTCGTCGAGCCTGAGGCCGCGGTGGAACGTGCAGCCGGACTTGCGGACGAAGTAGACCGGATCGCTTTCTCCCCGCGGCCGGTGGCGCCAGAGGCCGGCGACGGCGGCCTCGGCATGGGCGTAATAGGCGGCATTGTGCATGTGGCCGTGCATGTCTATATCGCGGAAGGGTATCCGGACCTCGCTGACCGTGATGTCTGCCGCCTGTTCCACGTCTCGTCCCGGGGTAAGACCATGCTTCGTGCCGTTGTTAGAGCCTTCGGCGATCCCCGGCAAGTGATCCGCCTGGAAGACGCCGGCCGCCCCGCGCCCGGCCCCGGAGAGATCGAGGTCCGCATCCGCCGCGCGGCGATCAATCCCTCCGACCTCATCCCCGTCACCGGCGCCTACCGCAGCCGCACGCCCCTGCCCTTCGTGCCCGGTTTCGAGGGCGTGGGCGAGGTCGTGCGCCTCGGCGAGGGCGGGACGGGCCTTTCCATCGGCCAGCGCGTGCTGCCGGTCGGCGCGAGCGGGCTCTGGCAGCAATACCTCGTCCGCCCGGCCGACTGGTGCTTCGCCGTGCCCGACGATCTTTCCGACGATGAGGCCGCCATGGCCTATGTCAATCCGCTGACCGCCTTCCGGCTGGTCGATGCCGCCAAGGCGCATTTCGGCGATGCCGCCGGCCAGCGGATCGGCGTCACGGCCGCTGCCTCCGCCATCGGCCGGATGCTGCTGGTCCTGCTGGCGCAAGCCGGTTTCCGCCCTGTCGCCCTCGTGCGCAGCGCCGGAACGGCGGTGCGGCTTGCGCAGGTTTTTTCCGGCGAGATCGCCGTCCGGTCCGCGCCGCCGCTCGATGCGGTGCTCGATGCCGTCGGCGGCGCGCCGGGCGATGCGCTGTTCCGGACCATCCGGCCCGGCGGGGCTTTCATCCAGTACGGCGCCCTTTCCGGCGCGCAGCTCGATCCCGCGCTGGTCGCCAGCCGCCGCGGCGACGTCGCCTTCTCCTTCCTCTGGCTGCGCAGCTGGGTGCATTCGGCCTCGCGCGCCGCCCTCGCGGAGGCCTTCGCGCTGAGTTTCGCGGGCATCCGCGCCGGCTTCCTCGGTTCCGCCGTCGAGGCCGTCCTTCCCCTCTCCGATCTTCCCGCGGCGCTCGCCCGGCAGGACGATCCGGCCCGCAGCGGAAAGCTGCTCATCGCGCCGTGACTGTTGAAAAGGCGACGGCGCCGGCCCATTTCCCGTGGACCTCGCCAATCGCAATGGGTAGCTTGCGGCCATGACGACGTTTCTCTTCGAGAACCCGATCTTCCTCGATCACCAGACGCCGGAAGGCCACCCGGAGCGGGCGGACCGCATCCGGGCGCTGAACCTCGCGCTGGAGCACGAGCGCTTCCAGCCTCTCGTGCGCGAGAAGGCGCCGCAGGCGAACGAGGACTTCGTGCTGCTCGCCCATCCGGAAAGCCATCTGCGCGCCGTCATGGCGGAGATCCCCGAGGAAGGCATCAACCACTTCGAGGCGGACACCTATGCCAGCCCCGCCAGCCTCCAGGCGGCGCTGACGGGCATCGGCGGCGCGATCGCGGCGGTCGACGCGGTCTTTTCCGGCAAGGCGGACAACGCCTTCGTCGCCGCCCGCCCGCCGGGCCACCACGCCGAGAAGACGAAGGCGATGGGGTTCTGCTTCTTCAACAACGCCGCGATCGCCGCCCGCCACGCCCAGAGGGCCCACGGCGCCGAGCGCGTCGCCATCGTCGACTGGGACGTGCATCACGGCAACGGCACGCAGGACATCTTCTACGACGACCCGTCCGTGCTCTTCTGCTCGACGCACCAGATGCCGCTCTATCCGGGCACCGGCGCGAAGGACGAGACGGGTGCCGGCAACATCGTCAACGCGCCGCTCTCGCCCGACACCGGCAGCGACCACTTCCGCGAGGCCTTCCGATCGCGCGTCTTGCCGCGCGTCGCCGATTTCAGGCCGGACCTCATCATCATCTCGGCGGGCTTCGACGCCCACCACCGCGATCCGCTGGCGCAGATCAACCTCGTCGCCGACGATTTCGACTGGGCGACCGCCAAGCTGATGGACCTTTCCGAAAAATCGGCGAACAACCGGGTGGTCAGCCTGCTGGAAGGCGGCTACGACCTGCAGGGACTCGCCGAATCCGCCGCCACCCATATCTTTCGCCTGATGAGAGGCTGACCATGAGCAACCCCGCCCCCGCCCCGGACGTCTCCGCCCTCAGCTTCGAGCAGGCCGTCGAGGAGCTGGAGAAGATCGTCGCAGCGCTCGAACGCGGCGACGTGCCGCTCGACCGCTCCATCGAGATCTACGAACGCGGCGAAGCGCTGAAGAAGCACTGCGAAACCCTGCTTTCGGCCGCCGAGAACCGCATCGAGAAGATCCGCCTCGACCGCGCCGGCAAGCCGCAGGGCACCGAGCCGCTCGACGGGGCGTGAACCTCGACCCTCCTTTCGCGCCGTGGTAGAATGATGCCATGACCAAGGACGAGATCATCGCGAAGCTTCTGGAGCACCGGAGCGAATTCGAGGCTGCCGGCATCACGCATATGTCGCTTTTCGGTTCGGTAGCACGCGGAGACGATGGCCCTGAATCGGACATCGACGTCGCCGTATCTCTGGAGGACCGCATCTTTCAATCCGGCTTCGGCTATTTCAGCACGCTGGAGAGCGTCAGGGAGCGGATCGAAGACATCACCGGACGGAGCGTCGATATACTTTCCGAGCCGGTGCAAAAGGAACGCCTGCGCCGCGAGCTTGAACGGGACCGGATCGTTGCCTTCTAAAAGACCCGGCAAACGCCTTGCGGATATAATCGAGAACATTGACGTTATCCGGGAGTGGGCATGGATTTTCATGCGTACTTGGCCGACCGCCGGACAATGGATGCCACCGAGCGCTGCCTTCTCAGAATATCCGAGGCCGCGATAAAGCTGGGCGGCTTTGCCGAGGAGCAGATGCCGGGCGTGGACTGGCGCGGCATCCGCGGGATTGGAAACGCCATACGTCACGCCTACGACCAGTTGGAACCCAAGGCTATTTGGGCCATCGTCACCACCAAGCTGGAGCCCCTGTCGGTTGCGGCACACGAGGTTCTCGCCCGGTTGGAAGAAGAATAGCGGGAAAGCCGCCTTTCCGCGGCAACGTTTGAGATTCTGACCACACCGTCAACAGCCGCTGCCCTATCCCCGCCCCTCGCCGCCCGCTAGCATGCCGGGCACGAACCAACGACAGGAGGGCGCAATGAGCTTCTTTCCCGGAAAGGACCCGGAGGCCGGCGATGCGGCGGCGTGCGATGCGCTGGACCTGCTGATCATTCCGCGCACCAGCGACATCGGCGGGCTGGAGGTGCGGCGCGCGCTTCCGACGGCGAAGCGCCGGCTGGTCGGCCCGTTCATCTTCTTCGACCGCATGGGGCCGGCGCTCCTGCGCGCCGGCGAGGCGATCGACGTCAAGCCGCACCCGCATATCGGGCTTTCCACCGTCACCTATCTCTTCGACGGTCATATCAAGCACCGCGACAGCCTCGGCACCGAGATGGTGATCGAGCCCGGCGACGTGAACCTGATGACGGCGGGGCGCGGCATCGTGCATTCCGAGCGCTCGCCGGAGAACCTGCGCGGCAGGCCGCAATCCATCTCCGGCCTCCAGACATGGCTCGCGCTGCCCGACAGCCACGAGGAGATGGCGCCCGTCTTCGCCCACACCACGAAGGCGGAGCTTCCCGCCTTCTCCACGGACGGCATAACCGGACGCACGATCATCGGCCGCTACGAGGGCCATGCCTCGCCCGTCAGCGTTCCGACGGACACGCTCTACACGGACCTGGCGCTGGCGCCCGGCGCCTCTGCGCCGCTTGCGGCGGACTGGGAGGAGCGCGCGGTCTACGTGCTCTCCGGCACGCTGGACGTGGCCGGCGACCGGTTCGAGGCCGACCGGCTGCTCGTCTTCCGGCCCGGCGACGCGATCACGCTGAAGGCAGGGCCCGAGGGCTGTCACATCATGCTCTTCGGCGGCGCCGCGCTCGCCTCGAAGCGCTACATCTGGTGGAACTTCGTCTCCTCCTCCAAGGAGCGGATCGAGCAGGCCAAGGAGGAATGGCGCACCGGCCGCTTCGACATCGTGCCCGGCGACGAGGAGGAGTTCGTGCCGCTGCCGGCGGGGTGACGAGGGCTTTTGCCTTTCCCCGAATCGTGGAAATGCTCCATTTCTCGCGGTTGCCGGCAGCCGGCTTACCGGCGGACGCACGCGACGAACGGAGAGGACGCCATGGACGAGGCCAAGCGCGACACGGAATCGCCTTCCGAACTGATCGACAGGAAAATCGCGGAGCTTGCCGACTGGCGCGGCGCAACGCTCGCCCGGTTGCGCGCGCTCGTCAAAGAAGCAGACCCGGAGATCGTCGAGGAATGGAAATGGCGCGGCGTCCCGGTCTGGGAACATGACGGCATCATCTGCACCGGCGAGACCTACAAGTCGGCGGTGAAGATGACCTTCGCCAGGGGCGCCGCGCTCGAGGATCCTGCCGGCCTCTTCAATGCCAGCCTAGAGGGCAGCACGCGCCGCGCGATCGACTTTCGCGAGGGCGAAACGATCAACGAGGAGGCGCTGAAGGCGCTTATCCGTGCGGCGGTCGCCCTGAACCGGCCTTCTCGTGCGAAAAAGAAGTGACGCCCCCTCTCCCGCCGCGGGAATCGCAGGCAAGCCGCATGCCGGGCGGACGTCTGCAAAATGCCCCAATTGCCCGACAGAACGCGGCGATGCGTCGGTTTGCGTAGTATCAATCCGGCGAAATACGCTCTAGGGTCTGTACTTGATCAGAATGGGTGTTCTGTTGCCAGGGACGGGATTGAATGGAAGCGAACAAGCGCAAGGCAAGGCCCACAGGCCTTGTCGAGCATTGTTCGTGATCAGGCGGCCCGTCCCTGGCAACCCATCGGGCAAGCCGCATTTTGTGCCTGCGGGCGTCGGAAAGGTTTGAAAATGGAGCACATTTCCTGCACCTTTCCTCCTACTCAGGCACAAAATGCGGCTTGCAGAACACCCATCCTGATCAAGTACAGACCCTTAGACTTGCTGAAACGGTTGAAATCGCGCGCCGCATTCTGCATGTGACAGGCCAGCGCGATATGAGGCCGCATGTCCGGATCGGGCTCCGCAACGCGGCCCGAGGCAAGCGGACGAAAAGACGAGGCATGAGAGTGACACAAACGCCAGCCACCCCCCTGCTCGACAAGGTCCGCATACCGGCCGACCTGAAGGCCGTCGACGACCGCAACCTGCCGCAGCTTGCCGCCGAACTGCGCGCCGAGATGATCGACGCCGTCTCGCGCACCGGCGGCCACCTCGGCGCGGGCCTCGGCGTGGTGGAGCTCACCATCGCCATCCACAAGGTCTTCGACACGCCGAAGGACCGGCTGATCTTCGACGTCGGCCACCAGTGCTACCCGCACAAGATCCTCACCGGCCGGCGCGGGCGCATCCGCACGCTGCGCCAGGAAGACGGCCTGTCCGGCTTCACCCGCCGGGCCGAGAGCGAATACGATCCCTTCGGCGCCGCCCATTCCTCGACCTCGATTTCCGCCGGCCTCGGCATGGCGGTGGCGGCCGACCTTTCCGGCGAAAAGCGCAACGTGATCGCCGTCATCGGCGACGGCGCCATGTCGGCCGGCATGGCCTACGAGGCGCTGAACAATGCCGGCGCGCTCGATGCGCGCCTCATCGTCATCCTCAACGACAACGACATGTCGATCGCCCCGCCGACCGGCGCGATGAGCGCCTATCTCGCGCGGCTCGCCTCCGGCCGCACCTATATGGGCTTCCGCGACCTCGGCAAGAAGCTGACGGCCTATCTCGGCAAGAAGGTCGACCGCGCCATCACCCGCGCCGTCGAGCACGCGCGCGGCTATGTGACCGGCGGCACGCTCTTCGAGGAGATGGGCTTCTACCATATCGGCCCGATCGACGGCCATTCCTTCGAGCACCTGCTGCCCGTGCTGCGCAACGTGCGCGACAATTCCAGGGGCCCGGTGCTGATCCATGTCGTCACGCAGAAGGGCAAGGGCTATCCGCCGGCGGAAGCGGCCGCCGACAAGTATCACGGCGTCAACACCTTCGACGTCATCACCGGCGCGCAGGCGAAGGCCAAGCCCAATGCGCCCGCCTATACCGCCGTCTTCGCCGAGGCTCTGGTGCAGGAAGCCGGCTTCGACGACAAGATCGTCGGCATCACGGCGGCCATGCCCTCCGGCACCGGCCTCGACAAGCTCGCCGCCGCCTATCCCTCCCGCACCTTCGATGTCGGCATCGCCGAGCAGCATGCGGTGACCTTCGCCGCCGGTCTTGCCGCCGAGGGCTACAAGCCGTTCTGCGCGCTCTACTCCACCTTCCTGCAGCGCGGCTACGACCAGGTGGTGCACGACGTCGCCATCCAGGGCCTGCCGGTGCGCTTTCCCATCGACCGCGCCGGCTTCGTCGGCGCCGACGGGCCGACCCACGCCGGTTCCTTCGACACGACCTATCTTGCGACGCTCCCCGGCTTCGTGGTGATGGCCGCCGCCGACGAGGCGGAGCTGAAGCACATGGTGCGTACCGCCGCCGCCTATGACGAGGGCCCGATCTCCTTCCGCTATCCGCGCGGCGAGGGCGTCGGCGTCGACATGCCGGCGCGCGGCGAAATCCTTAAGATCGGCAAGGGCCGGGTGATCAAGCAGGGCTCCAAGGTGGCCCTGCTCTCCTTCGGCACGCGCCTTGCCGAATGTCTGCTGGCGGCCGAAGACCTCGACGCGGCCGGGCTTTCCACCACGGTCGCCGATGCGCGTTTCGCAAAACCCCTCGACCACGACCTCATCCGCCAGCTCGCCCGCCACCACGAGGTGCTGATCACCATCGAGGAAGGCGCCATCGGCGGCTTCGGCAGCCATGTCATACAGTTCCTGGCGCTGGAAGGCCTCATCGACCACGGCCTGAAGGTGCGCCCCATGACGCTGCCGGACATCTGGATGGAGCAGGCCAAGCCCGAGGCGATGTACGCCAAGGCCGGCCTCGACCGCGCCGGCATCGTCTCCACCGTCTTCCAGGCGCTCGGCCAGAAGGCCGTCGGCGTCGGCGCGGCCGGGTAAACCGCCTGCGACCCGCTTCCTCGCCCCCGCGGCAAGCCGGCGGGGCTTGCCTCTTTGCTCCCGAGAGGTCATGAGAGGCGAATGTCCCGTTCCCACGAAACCATCCGCCTCGACCAGCTCCTCATGAACGCGGGCCTCGTCGCCAGCCGCTCGCGGGCGCGCGATGCCATCGCGCGCGGCACCGTCACCGTGGACGGCCGCGTCGTCACCAAGCCGAGCGCCAGCTTCCCGGCCTCCGTGAGCCTTGGGATCGACGATCCGGCGCAGGCCTACGTCTCGCGCGCGGCGCTGAAGCTCACCGCGGCGCTCGACCGTTTCCAGCTCGATCCCAAGGGTCTCGACTGCCTCGACATTGGCGCCTCGACCGGCGGCTTCACGCAGGTGCTGCTGGAACGCGGCGCGGCCCATGTCGTCGCCGTCGATGTCGGCCACGACCAGCTCCACCCGAGCCTCAGGCGCGATCCGCGCATCACCAACCTGGAGGGGCTGAACGCGCGGGCGCTCGGCCGGGCCGACCTCGACGGGCGAAAGATCGGCGCCGTCGTCTCCGACGTCTCCTTCATCTCGCTGAAGCTCGCGCTGCCGCCGGCGCTCGCGCTCGCCGGGCCAGGCGCCTTCTGCGTCCTCCTCGTCAAGCCGCAGTTCGAGGCGGGGCGCGAGGCGATCAGCAAGGCGGGGCTCCTGAAGGACCCGGAAAGCGCCCCGGCGGTCGCCGCCGGGCTGGAACGCTGGCTTGCGGAGGAGATGGACTGGGAAAGCCTCGGGCTCGTGCCGTCCCCCATCACCGGCGGCGACGGCAATGTGGAATTCCTGCTCGCAGGACGAAAGCCATGACGACCGAAACGCTCACCATCGCCCGGCTCGGTGCAGGCGGTGACGGCGTCGCCGAAGCACCGGGCGGCCCGGTCTACGTGCCCTTCACCCTGCCCGGCGAGACGGTCGCGGTCGCGCGGGTGAAGAACCACGGCACGGTCATGTCCATGTCGGCCGCCTCGCCCGGGCGGGTGGAGCCGCCCTGCGTGCATTTCGGCCCGGACGGCAGGAACGGCACCTGCGGCGGCTGCACGCTGCAGCACGCCGGCGACGCACTCTACCACGCCTTCAAGCGAAGCCTCGTCGTCAATGCCCTCAAGGCGAAGGGCCTTACGCAGGACGTGGCGCCGCTCGTCATCGCCCGGCCGGGCGAGCGCCGGCGCGTCGTCTTCACCGCGCGCAAGACGGAGAAGGGCATCCTGCTCGGCTTCAACCAGGCCGGCAGCCACCACATCGTCGCCATCGACCACTGTCCCATCAGCAGCGACGGCATCGTTTCGCGGCTGGACGCGATCCGCCGGGTCGCCACGGCGATCGCGACGTCGAGCGAGCCTTTCCGCGTGACGGTGCTCGAAACCCTCTCCGGCCTCGACCTCGCCTTCGAGGGCGTGAAGAAGGTGGGAAACCGGGAGCGGCGCGCCGTCACCGAATGCATCCTCGCGCTGCGCGGCATCGCCCGCGTTTCCAGCGACGGGGAAATCCTCATCGAGCCGCAGAAGCCGCAGATCGATTTCGGCGGCGTACGCGTCTCGCCGCCCGCCGGCGGCTTCACGCAGGCGACCAAGCCCGCCGAGGACGCCATGGCCGAGCTGGTGCTCGCCGCGCTCGGCAAGGCCAAGCGGGTGGCCGACCTCTTTTCCGGCTCCGGCACCTTCGCGCTGCGCATCGCGCGCAGAGCGAAGGTCCATGCGGTGGAGGGCGAGGAGAAGGCGCTGAAGGCGCTGGACGAGGCCGCGCGCAACACGCAGGGCCTGAAGCCCGTGACGGTGGAGAAGCGCGACCTCTTCCGCCGCCCGCTGATGGCCTCGGAGCTGAAAGCCTACGACGCCGTGGTCTTCGACCCGCCGCGCGCGGGCGCCGAGGACCAGTGCAGGGAACTCGCCCGCTCCGGCGTGAAGACCGTCGTCGCCGTCTCCTGCAATCCCGTCAGCATGGCGCGCGACCTTTCGATCCTGACCGCTGCCGGCTACCGCATCCGGCTCGTCACGCCGATAGACCAGTTCCTCTGGTCGGCCCATGTAGAGGCGGTGGCGGTGCTTGAGAGGTAGGAAGGCGCGTCAGGTGCGCTCGTCCCAGGGATTTAGAACGCCATCGGGACGAAGCGGCAACTCCCGTGCGCGGGAAATCTCCAGCTCGGTATCCTCGAGCCCCGGCATTCGCCTGGGCATGACAACGCGGCCCCGGATGAGGAATCCGGGACCGGCGCAGGGTTGATCGGGTTTTGCGCTGTCAGGCCGCCCGGCGCGGCGCCCGGGCGTAGGCGGCCGTTTCGGTGCCGAGCTTGAACTGGGCGAGCAGCGCGTTGAGCGCGGCGGCCTCGGCGGCGAGGCCGTGGCTGGCGGCGGTCTGCTCCTCCACCATCGCGGCGTTCTGCTGCGTGCCCTGGTCCATCGTGTTGACGGCGGTGTTGATCTCCTGGAGGCCGGTCGACTGCTCGCGGGCGGCCGTCACGATGGCGTTGACGTGGCCGTTTATCTCCTGCACCTCGCGCACGATGGCTTCGAGCGCGGCGCCCGTCTCGTCGACCAGCGCCACGCCGGAGCGGACCTGCTCGCCCGAGGCGGTGATGAGCGCCTTGATCTCCTTGGCGGCGTTTGCCGAGCGCTGGGCGAGCTCGCGCACCTCCTGCGCCACGACCGCAAAGCCCTTGCCCGCCTCGCCGGCGCGCGCCGCTTCCACGCCGGCGTTGAGCGCCAGAAGGTTGGTCTGGAAGGCGATGTCGTCGATGACGCCGATGATGTTGGAAATCTCGTGCGAGGATTTTTCGATGCCCTGCATGGCCGAGACGGCGCGGCGCACGACCTCGCCCGACTTCTCCGCTCCGGCGCGGGTGCGCGAGACGAGCGAGCCGACTTCCTCGGCCCGGCGGGTCGAATCCTTGACCGTGGTGGTGATCTCCTCCAGCGCCGCGGCGGTCTCCTCGACGGAGGCGGCCTGCTGCTCCGTACGGCGCGCGAGGTCGTCGGCCGCCGCGCGGATCTCCGAGGCGCCGGCGTCGATGGCGCGGGCGTTCTGCCCGACCGTGGCCATCGCCGTGTGCAGCCTGGCGACGGAATGGTTGAAGTCGGTGCGCAGGCGGTCGAGATGGCCGGCGAAGGGCGTTTCGATGCGGTGGGCGAGATCGCCATCGGCGAGGCGACCGAGGCCGTCCGCCAGCGCCTCGACGGCATGCTGGATTTCCGCGGCCTCGCGTGCCTTGGCGGCCTCGCGCTCGCGGCGCTCGGCCTCCGAGAGCACCCGGCCCTCCTCGGCGGCGTTTTCCAGGCGCGCGCGCTCGATGGCATTGCCGCGGAAGACGGCGACGGCCGCGGCCATGCGGCCGATCTCGTCCTTGCGCTCCTCGCCGGGGATCCCGGCAGCGACGTCCCCCGAGGCGAGCCTGTCCATGGCGGCGGTCATCTCCTTGACCGGGCGCACGACGAGGCGCGACAGGACGGTGGCGAGGAAGCCCATCATGACGACGACGGCAAGCACGGTCGCGATCGTCGCGGCGATGCGGAACCGGTCGATCGCCGCATAGGCCACGCCGCTGTCGATGGTGAAGCCGAGATACCATTCCACCGAGGGCAGGCCCGTGACCGGCACGAAGGAGACGAGCACCGGCCTGCCGGCATAGGTCGTGTGCGCGATGCCGCCGCCGATGGCGGGCGTGGCGCCCGGGAAGGCGTCGGCGAGCGTCTTGGTGACGAGCGCCTTGTCCTGGTGCACGAGGATCTGGCCGCTCCTGCTGACGAGGAAGGCGAAACCCGCGCCGCCGAGATCGACCGAATCGACCATGTCGACCAGCGACTTCAGGGAGAAGTCGCTGCCGGCGACGCCGACGAGCGCACCGTCGCGCTTGACCGGCGTGGCGGCGCTGATGATGAGATCATTGGTGGAGGCGTCGATATAGGGCTCGGTCAGCACGCTGCCGTCCGCCTTGACGGCATCCTGATACCAGGGGCGCTGGCGCGGATCGTAGCCCTCCGGCATGTCCGACTTGGGCCACAAGGTGAAGACGCCCGCCTCGTCGCCGACATAGGTGGTCATGAACTCGCCGACCAGCACGTCGTTCTGCAGCACGGCCTCGATGCCGGCCGGGCCGGCCGCCTTGCCGGCGGCGTTGGCGGCCATCTCGGTCAGGGCCACGCGGGCGTTCAGCCAGTTGGCGATGCTCTGGGCGGCCTGCTTGCCGGAGGACGCGATGCTCTCCTCGACGGACTTCGTCAGCACGCCGCGCTGCAGGCTGTCGATATAGAGGGAGAAGCCGGTGAAGGCGGCAATGACGACGAGGGACGCGACGACGAGGATGCGCGTCATGAGATTAGAACGCTTGGACATGGGTGGCGATGTTCCTTCGGGAGCGCGCCCGCGGCGGCGGGAGCGCAAGGCTGTACGACATGCCGGAAGGCGAAAGACAACCACATCATGCGGCCGCCGGCAGGCAAGGCCGGAGAATGGCCGCACCATAGGAAACCGTGTTTAAGTCTCTGTTAAAATTGACGGACCACAAATAGCAAAGCGGCCCCGGAGACGGTTGCGCTCAGCGCCGCGCCATGAAGGCCTCGAAGGCGGCGCGCGCCTCGGGGCTCTTCAGCTGCGCGGCGAAGTGCCCCGCCTCCTCGTCGATCCGCGCGGCGGCGTCGGCCCTGTCGCCGCGGATGAGGTTGCGGGCGATCGCGAGCGCCCGCGGCGGCTTGGCGGCGAGGCGCGCGGCGGCGGCCAGCGCCTGTTCCTGCACCAGGGCGGGCTCGACCACGGCGTAGACGAGGCCCGCGTCGCGCGCGGCGGCCGCGGAAAAGCCCTCGCCCGCGGCGAGCAGCGCGAAGGCGCGCTGGTGGCCCATCAGGCGCGGTGCAAGCAGGCTGGAGGCCGCTTCCGGCACCAGGGCGAGGTCGACGAAGGGCGTGCGGAACTCCGTGCGGGTCGAGGCATAGGTGAGGTCGCAGTGCAGATGGATCGTCGTGCCGATGCCGATGGCAAGGCCGTCGACGCCGGAAACGAGGGGCCTCGTGTGCGCGGCGAGCGCATGGAGGAAATCGATCACCTCGCGGCCCATCGTGCCGCCCATGGCGAAGGCCATGAAGTCGTTGAGGTCGTTGCCGGCGGAAAAGCAGCCCTCCGAGCCGAGGAACACGGTGGCGCGCACGCCGTCATCCGCATCGCCCGCCTTCAGCGCGTCGGTCATCGCCTGGTACATGGCGCGGGTTATGGCGTTCTTCTTTTCCGCGCGGTTGAGGCGGATCACCTGGACGCCGGGGGCGCTTGCCGGGCGTTCGATCAGGATGTGGTCGGTCATTGTCATCTCCTCGGGCCTCCGCCCCTCATCCGCCGGCACCGTCCCCCCGCCCGCAGGCAGAGGGTTAGGGTGAGGGGCAATCCATTCTCAACCGAGCACAACGCGCGCCGCTTCCAGGCTCTGCGCGCCCGAAACCACGCGGTCCCTGAGCGCGGCCGTCTCCCCGATGACATTTTCCGCGGCGAAGCGGCAGAGGGCGGCGCGTTCGGCGTTGCGGCCGTCGCCGCCGTCGGCGAGCGCGCCCTTGGCGAGATAGGCGCCGGTCAGCACGAGGCCGAAGAGGCGCTGGTAGGGCGTGGCCCCGGCGAGCGCCTCGGCCTGCCCTCCTTCGGCAAGCGCGGCGAGCAGCCATTCGGTGGCGGCTTCGAGGTCGGCGATGGCCGCCTCCAGGCGGGCGCCGGTCCCGCCGAGTTCCGGCGTGTTGGCGGCGCCGGCCTTGGCGGCGACATCGCGCAGCTCGGCGATGAAGCCGCGCACATGGTTGCCGTCCGAGAGCGGCAGCTTGCGCGTGACGAGGTCGATGGCCTGGATGCCGTTCGTGCCCTCGTAGATCGGCGCGATGCGGGCGTCGCGGTAGAGGCGGGCCGCGCCCGTCTCCTCGATGAAGCCCATGCCGCCGTGCACCTGCACGCCGAGCGAGGAGACGTCGACGCCGGCATCGGTGGCGAAGCTCTTGGCGATGGGGGTGAGGAGGCTCGCACGCTCCGCCCAGTGCGTTGCGTCCTCGCCATGGCTCATGTCGACGGCGTGGGCGCAGGCATAGGTGATGGCCCGCGCGCCCTGGGTCAGCACCTTCATGGTCAGCAGCATGCGCGCGACGTCCGGGTGCTCGATGATCGGGCTCATGCCGGAGCCCTGCCAGCCGGGCGCCCTGCCCTGCGTGCGCTCCCTCGCATAGGCGAGGGCCTTCTGCGTGGCGGCTTCGGCGATCGCCACGCCCTGCATGCCGACGGCGAGGCGCGCGTTGTTCATCATCGTGAACATGCAGGCGAGGCCCCGGTTCTCCTCGCCGACGAGCCAGCCGACCGCGCCCGGCTCGTCGCCGAAACGGCCGTCGCCGTAGATCATCGTGCAGGTGGGCGAACCGTGGATGCCGAGCTTGTGCTCGATCGAATGGCAGTGGGCATCGTTGCGCGCGCCCAGCGAACCGTCCTCATTGACGAGGAACTTCGGCACGAGGAAGAGCGAGATGCCGCGCGTGCCGGCCGGCGCATCCGGCAGGCGGGCGAGCACCAGATGCACGATGTTGTCGGTGAAGTCGTGCTCGCCATAGGTGATGAAGATCTTCTGGCCGAAGAGGCGGTAGGTGCCGTCGTCGCGGCGCTCGGCGCGGGTCTTCATCACCCCGAGGTCCGAGCCGGCATGGGGCTCGGTGAGGTTCATCGAGCCCATCCATTCGCCCGAGACCATCTTGGGCAGATAGGTGGCCTTGAGGTGATCCGAGCCGTGCGCCGTCAGCGCCTCGATGGCGCCGATCGTCAGCGTCGGGCCGATGGCGAAGGCCATCGAGCCGCTGTTCCACATTTCGAGCGCGGCGACGTGCAGCATGTGCGGCAGGCCCTGCCCGCCGAATTCGGGCGAGGCCGTCAGCGAGTTCCAACCGCCTTCCGCCCAGGCCTTGTAGAGCGCCGGCCAGCCGTCCG
This sequence comes from Shinella agrisoli, assembly GCF_046557955.1. Taxonomy (NCBI): domain Bacteria; kingdom Pseudomonadati; phylum Pseudomonadota; class Alphaproteobacteria; order Hyphomicrobiales; family Rhizobiaceae; genus Shinella; species Shinella agrisoli. The sequence continues at coordinate 94,204 of NZ_JBJIEP010000003.1, forward strand.
GCGTCAGGACCTTGCCGTCGACGAGGCGCGCGCCCTGCCTGTCGCCGATCTCGGCGAGCGGGGCGACCTCCTCGGTGGCGAAGCGGCCGGCTTCGGACAGGATGGCATCGACGAGGTCGTCCGTCAGGTCGCCGAGACGGCCGCTTTCCAGCGCGGGCGCCAGCCCCGCCACGTGTTTCAGCGTGAACGCAATCTCCTCGACCGGCGCCTTGTACATGACTATCCTCCTCCCGTGCGCCCTCCCCCGGAACCGGGAGGGACAATCTGCTGGCAGGCAGATTATTGATTTTTACGTAAACGTCAACGTTTGCCGGCGCCCTTCCAAAAGGAAACAGGCTGGCCGGTTGGTGGACCGGTCAGCCTGTTTCCCGTGCCGGGGGACCGTCCGGCACTTTGAGATCAGCCCTCAGCGATAGGGCGAATAGCACTGGCGGCGCGGGCCGTTATAGGGCTGGAACGTGTTGTCGTAGGCCCGGTAGGAACGATAGCGGTTCGCGCACCACTGCACATGCGAGCCGCCGCCGGCATAGGCGCGGTCGTTGGCGATGGCGCTGCCCATCATGGCGGCGCCCATGCCCATGATGGCCAACGGCACCCAGGAATTGTCGCGGTGACGGTAGCGGCGATGGCCGTAGCGATAACCGGGCCGGCCACCGTACCAGCCGTGGCGATAACTCGGGCGGCCGCCATACCAGTCGCGGTACGCGCGATGGCCGTGCCAGCGGCGCCCTTCATGATGGCGCCAGTGCCGGTGCCCGCGCCAGTGACGGCGGACATACGGGCGATGATCGACGCGCAGCACATCGGTTGCCGCTTCGACCGGCTGCACCTTGGCGACCGGCAGCGGCATCGCGCCGGCAGGCACCGCAGGCGTTGCGGCAAACAGCGCCGAGAGCGCGACGGCAAGGCATTTGCTTGTGAGTCTCATGACACTTCTCCCGGATCGGTCGCCCCGGCCTTGGGCCGAGGGGCGATTTTCCAGAAAAACGCGCACCCGGCCCCATTGTTCCGCATGCGTGCATTAGCCCTTCGTTAACCACGTCTGCCCCACCATCGCCGCTTGCGGAGGACCAGCGATTCGCGAAGGAGCGTCCATGAACCCGAAGCAGCTTTCCGGCCTCGCCGCCCTTCTCCTGTCGGCGGCCCTTTTCCTTCCGGCCAAGGCGGCCGACGTGGAACCGTGGAAGAAGCCGGAAAACGCCATCGTCATCGACGCCTACGAGCTCAACGAGATCGACTGGTCGCAAATGCTCTCCGACAAGCGCATCGCCGGCTTCATCTCGAAGGCTTCCGACGGGCTGCCGGAGAGCTACAGCTGCAAGGGCGACCACGGCGGCGACACCGTCGCGCACTGCAAGACCATGTGGCGCAAGTATGCGGTGAGCCGCGAACTCTACGAGACGCGCCGGCTTCTCGCCCGCTCGAAGGGCCTGCTGTGGGGCGCCTACCATCTCGCCCGCCCCGGCAACCCGGTCGACCAGGCGAACCATTTCCTCGACTACGCCAATCCGCAGGACGACGAGATGATGGTGCTGGACATCGAGGGCATCGATCCGAACAAATACATGTCGCTTGCCGATGCGCAGGTCTTCGCCGGCCACATCAGGACGCGCACCGGCCGCTATCCGGTGCTCTACACCAACCACGTCACCGCCCGCCACATCGCCGACAACCGCGACAAGTACCGCATCCTCTCGCGCCTGCCGCTCTGGTATGCCCGCTACAGGCCGGGCATCACGGGCAGCTTCCCGATGGGCAACTGGGAGAATTACGCGCTCTGGCAGTTCTCCGCCGCCGTCAACTGCTCGAAGCGGCGCTGCCCCTACCGCGTCAAGGGCGCGCACAACGACATCGACGTCAACGTCGCGCCGATGACGAAGGCCGAGCTCAGGAAGGTCTGGGCCTTCGGCAGCCTCCTGCCGGAAAAGCCCTTCGAGCCGGTGGACGAGATCCTCACCGCCTCCATCCCCGCCGCCGGCACGTTGAAGGCGAAGGCGGAAGCATCCGCCTCGGCCGGCGCCGAAGCGCAGACGACGGGCGCCGTCACGCTCGCTTCCGGCACGCTCGCCTCCTTCCCCGTCGGCGTTGCCGCCGAGGCGGAGGCCGGCCTTAAGGCGGCGGGCACGGTGACGGTCACGCCCGGCCGCCGCGTGGTCGAGATCACGCCGCTCAACTACCAGGACTTCTGAGCGGCCTACCAGCCGCCTCCGCCACCGCCGCCACCTCCGCCGCCGGACGAGCCGCCGCCGGAGGAGAAGCCGGAGGACGAGCTTCTCGGCGGGTCGGGCAGCGACGACGTCATCGTGCTGGCCATGGAGCCGGCAAAGCCGCCCATGCGATCGGAGAAGCCGCCGGAGGAGAAGCTGTCGCCGTGATACCAGGCAGGCTGGTAGGCGGCTGCGCCGGCCGCCACGGCGGCGGCAAGCCAGCGGTCGAATGTTTCCGACCAGGGCTTCTCCACGCCGAGCGCCACGGCATAGGGCAGCAGCGTCTCGAAATGGCGCGGCGACATTTCCGGCGCGCCGGCCATGTTCATCCGGTCCTTTTCCGCCAGCGTCAGGTACTGGCGCAGGCCCTCGATGCCGTCCATCATCTTGCGGCCGAGCGGCGTCGGCGCGCCCATCAGGAAGAAGAAGACGAGGTTGGCGACGACGATGCCGCCGACCGCGGCGAAGAGCGGCAGGTGGCCGGCCGCATCGCTGGCCGCAAAGAGCGCGACGGCGACGCCGCCGAAGACGCTGACGAAAACGAAGCCCGCGAAGGCGATGATCGCGACGGCCAAGATGCGCGCGCCGAGCGATTTCGCCCGCCGGAAGTTCTGCCCGAGCGCCACCGCGAAGACCGACACGAAGACCGAGGCGAAGACGGGCAGGATGACGAGCACGATGCCCTCCTCCGGCAGCGAGCCGAAGAACAGCAGGGCCGCCAGGCAGGCGAGCGAAAGCAGGATGCCGCCGATCACCTGCGGCCAGTTGGCGAGGTAGTATTTCCGCCGGTGCTCCTTCTCCATCGCATCGCGGAAATCGGCGCCGAGCCGCTGGACGCGCTTGCCGTTGGACTTCTCGATGGCAAGGCTCGACCCGGCGGGGCCGAGCGCGCCGACGAGCACCTTCTCGCCGGTCGGCAGATCCGCCCCCGCCGGCTTTTCCGTGCGGGTGACGACGATCGATTTCCTGAGATCCTGCAATTCGACCAGCCCCTTGACCGCAAGATTCAGGAAGGAGGCCGAAATCGCCGTCCAGCCGCGCCCGCCGAACCCCTTCTCGTCGATATAGTTGACGAGGGCCGGCGACATGCCCTCCGGCGCGTCCCAGCGCGGAACGACCACACCGCGCGGCGGATCGCGGCCGACGGAGAGCCAGGCCCAGAGGTAGTAACCGACGACGAGGACCAGTCCGCCGAAGGCGAGGAACAGGTCGCGGTTGTCCTTGAAGAACAGGGCGCGCTCTTCCGCCGCCGTGGGCTTGTCGATGCTGCCGGCCGGCATTTTCACGCCGATGGTCAGCCCCTCCTGCGGGCCCAGCGCGCGCGTCGTCTCGAACGTCGCCCGGTTGCCGCGGTTCTCGGCCCGCGCGTTCCTCTCGGTCGCGCCGAAGGGGCCGGTGAAGTAGGTGAGCTCCTCGGCGCTGACGCCCGAGGGCAGGGTCACCGCGGCGCTCGCGCGGCGGATCGGAAAGGCCCATTCCGTCCCGGTGACGTTCCAGAAAAGCTCGTCGTGCGTGTCGAAGAAGCGGATCTGCCGGCTCGTCTCGTAGGTCAGGCGGTATTCGTGGAAGCCGCGGTCGAGCAGCACGTCGGCCGAGCCGAAATAGATGCGGATGCCGCGGCGGATGCTCTGCGTGCGATAGGGTTCGGCCCGTCCGTCGCGCTCCACGCTCACGATCTTGAAGCCGACCTCGCGCTCGCGGCCTTGCGCATCGGTGAAGGTCAGCGGGAAATCGCGATAGATGCCGCGGCGGATCTGGTTGCCCTCGGCATGGACGCGGATCGTCTCGGTCACCGTCAGCGTGCCGTTCTTCGCCAGCGCGATGTCGGAATGGTAGCGGTCGAAATATTCCTCCGCCCGCGCCGCGCCGCCGACAACAAGGCAGAGCCACAGCGTCAGGAGAGCGGCAACGCGCGTCATGGAGAACCCCGGGCCTAGAACTTCACGGTCGGCACGGCCCTGTCGGCCGGATCGTCGATCTCGAAATAGGGCGCCTTGACGAATTTGAAGAGGGTGGCGAGGAGGTTCGACGGGAAGCTTTCCACCTTCACGTTGAGGTCGCGGGCCGCGCCGTTGTAGTAGCGGCGCGACATCTGGATCTCGCCTTCGATCGTTTCCAGCGTCTGCTGGAGCTCGGCGAAGTTCTGGTTGGCCTTGAGGTCCGGATAGGCCTCGGCAAGGGCGAAGAGGCGGCCGAGCGCCTGGCTCAGCATGCCCTCCGCCTGGGCGCGGCCGGCGACATCCCCGGCGGGCACGGCCTGCGCGCGGTTGCGCAGCTCGACGACCTTCTCCAGCGTCTCCTTCTCGTGGCTGGCATATCCCTTCACGGTCTCGATGAGGTTGGGGATGAGGTCGGCGCGGCGCTTCAGCTGCACGTCGATGCCGGACCAGGCCTCCTCCTTCATCTGCCGTGCGCGCACGAGGCCGTTGTAGATGATGATGGCGTAGATGACGACCACCGCCGCGATTGCCAGACCGATCATGACGTTCTCCGCTCCTGTTCTGCGTCAGGCGCGAGCTTAGCATCCGCAACGGCGCTGGAAAGCCCCTTCTGCCTGCCGCCCCCTGTAACCTTGGGAACCGCGCCGCCGCGCGGCTTGCCCGATAGTCGCTTCATCGACAACACGAACCTTGAAGCAACCGTCATGAAAGCCCTCGCCCTCACCATCAACGTCCTCGGTTTCACCGCCCTCTTGCTCGCCTACACGATGGGCGCCGCGGTCGAGCGTCCGACGGGGGTGCGCCGGGCCCTCCAGACCTATGCCGGCCAGCTGCCGACCGGCGCGATGCCGACGCTGAAGCCGGTGTGGGAATTGGGCGTGAAGGTCACGACGCTGGCTTGATCCTGCTGCCCACTCAGGCCGCGTCCCGGGTCCAGTTCGCCCCGCCGGCGTCCGTCAGCAGGAAGGCCTCGCCGCAGGCCTTGGCCAGCGTGCGCACGCGCAGGATGTAGCTCTGGCGCTCGGTGACGGAGATCACGCCGCGCGCATCGAGCAGGTTGAAGACGTGGGACGCCTTGATGCACTGGTCGTAGGCCGGCAGCACGCATTTGTGCAGCGCATTGGCATCGCCCGGCGCGCCGGCGGCGAGCAGCGCCTGGCACTCCTTCTCCGCGTCGACGAAATGCCGGTGCAGCATGGCGGTGTCGGCATATTCGAAGTTGTGGCGGGAATATTCCTGCTCCGCCTGGAGGAAGACGTCGCCGTAGGTGATCTTCTCCGCGCCCTCGCGGCCGTTGAAGTTGAGGTCGTAGACGTTGTCGACGCCCTGCACGTACATGGCGAGGCGCTCGAGGCCGTAGGTCAGCTCGCCCGAAACCGGCGCGCACTCGATGCCGCAGACCTGCTGGAAATAGGTGAACTGCGAGACCTCCATGCCGTCGCACCAGCATTCCCAGCCGAGCCCCCAGGCGCCGAGCGTCGGGCTTTCCCAGTCGTCCTCGACGAAGCGCACGTCGTGCAGCAGCGGATCGAGGCCGATGGCGGCGAGCGAGCCGAGGTAGAGCTCCTGGAGGTTCGACGGGTTCGGCTTCAGGATGACCTGGTACTGGTAATAGTGCTGGAGCCGGTTCGGGTTCTCGCCGTAGCGGCCGTCCGAGGGCCGGCGCGAGGGCTGGACGTAGGCGGCGCGCCACGGTTTCGGCCCGAGCGCGCGCAGCGTCGTCGCCGGGTGGAACGTGCCGGCGCCCACTTCCATGTCGTAGGGCTGGAGCACGGCGCAGCCCTTGTCCGCCCAGTAGTTGTGCAGCGTCAGGATCAGCCCCTGGAAGGAGCGGGTCGGGTGCATGTGGTCAGGCAGGGCAGAGGTCATCGCGTCGATCCGGGCATTCTTTTGAAAAGCTGGCGGACTGGTGCCACGATGCGCTTGAAGGGTCAAGGGTTTCGGCCTTCCGGCCGAAACGCTCTCAATGCCGTTCGAGCGAGCGGAAGAGGCCGGAGCCGGCCGCCTGGGTGACGGCCTGAACCCGCTGCGGCGCAAGGTCCGGCACCTGCCGGACGCGCTGGCGCGCCCCGCCCGGCACGCGGGCGCCGTACCAGGCCGCAAGCGCCGGCAGCGCGCGGCGGAGCGTGCCCGCCGCCTGCCAGCCGAGCGCCTTCAGCGCCGCCGTATCGAGCGGCGAGCGGCTGGCATTGCCCGGCCGGCCGCCGGTTAAGGTCACGCCGGCGACGGGGTCCTGCACGGCATCGAGGACCATGCGGGCGACGGACAGGATGTCGTGCACCTCGTCGCCGGCCACGTTGTAGGCGGCGTTTTCCGCCCCGCGCGTGACGACCGCGCGCAGCGCGGCGCAGAAATCCGCCATCGTGACGAAGGCGCGCGTCTGCGTGCCGTCGCCGTGCACCGGCAGCGCCCTGCCGACGGTCGCCATCTCCAGGAAGCGCGGCAGCAGCTTCTCCGTGTTCTGGCGCGTGCCGACGATGTTGACCGGCCGCAGCACGCGGATGTCGAGGTCGAAGGAGCGGGCGAGGCCGGCGATCAGCATTTCGGCGGCCGCCTTGGAGGCGCCGTAGGGATTGTCCGGCAGGAGCGGCGCGCGTTCGCCGATCGGCTGGCCCGTGCCGGCGCCGTAGACCTCCGCCGAGCTGATATGGATCATCAGCGGCACGCGGCGGCGGCCCATCGCCTCCACGAGCACCTGCGTGCCGAGCGCATTGGCGACCGTGAAGCGTTCCGGCACGGCGAAGGCGCGCTCGACATGGCTTTCGCCGGCCGCATGGACGACGAGGTCGGCGTCCTTCAGCACCTCGGTCACGAGGTCGAGATTGCCGACGTCGCCCTCCTGGATCGTCACGCGGCCCGTGCGGAAGGCGGCGTCGAGATGGGACATGTCGGCAGCATAGGTGAAGGCATCGAGCACGCGGATGCGGGCGTTCGGGCAGTGCGCCAAGAGATCGTCGACGATGTGCGAGCCGACGAAGCCCGCACCGCCCGTCACGACGATGGTGCGAATCCGGTCGAGGTCGAGCGAGGCCATGGTTTCCTCCGTTCCCTGCGGATGCATCGCGGACCGCCTCATGCGGCCCTCGCCTCACAGATCGGCCCTCCTGCGCGCGGGCGCAACGCGGGCCGTGCAATGCAAACGAAGAAATGCGGCGTTAACCTTACGGGGCGTGGTTAATGTGCCGCCTCGGCACGGCGGGGGCCTTTCCGGCGCTCCCGCGACAGCACGCAACCGTGCCGCAACGCTACTCGTCGTCGCGGCGCAGGCGATACTCGCCGGTTTCGGGATCCTTGATCAGCGTGCCGTCGGCCCCGGTGCGGCGTTCCTCCTCGGAGCGCCTGCGCAGGCGGCTCAGCCGCTCGGCATCCGCCACGAACTTGCGGTAGCCGAACCAGGCAAGCCCGACGACGAGAAGCAGAAAGATGATCTGGGCCATCGCCCCTCCCCTTTGTTTTCGTTGTTCTTTCGCAGTTCCGGACGCAACGCCGCCGCACGCCTTGCCGGGACGGCTGCCGCCCTATCCGGACAGGCCGAAGCGGCCCCACAGCGCCTTTTCCTCCGCAAGGTCGGCCACGGCCGCCACGCCGGCAGAGCCTATACGCTCCGCCATGTCCGCGGAAAGCCCTCCGACGCCCGGCGTCCTGCGGCCGAACAGCCCCTTGGGCGCCGAGACGAGCTCCAGCCGCGTCTTCGGCCCGTAGCGCCGTTTCAGCTCCGAGCGCATGTCGGAAAGCCCGTCGACGAGGCCGAGCGCGCGGCCGCGCGCGCCCGTCCAGAACAGGCCGGAGAAGAGGTCCGGGTCGTCCGAAAGCTTGGCCCCGCGGCGCGTCTTCACCATGTCGATGAAGACCTCGTGGATTTCCAGCTGGAGGGATTTCAGATATTCGATCTCGTGCGCGCGCTCGGGCTGGAACGGGTCGAGGATCGCCTTGTTGGCGCCCGCCGTATAGACGCGCCGCTCGACGCCGATCTTCTTCAGCATTTCCGGAAAGCCGAATCCGCCCGAGACGACGCCGATGGAGCCGACGATCGAGGTCGGATCGGCGAAGATCTCGTCGCCGGCGAGCGCGATCATGTAGCCGCCCGAGGCCGCGACGTCCTCGACGAAGACGAGGACGTGCTTGCCCTCCTCCGCGGCGAGGTCGCGGATGCGCTGGAAGATCAGCCGCGCCTGCACCGGCGAGCCGCCGGGCGAGTTGATGGAGATCGCGACGGCGGGCGATTGCCTGTAGGCGAAGGCCTTTTCCAGCGCCGGCGCGGCGGCGGCAAGGTTGAGGGGCGGGCGGAACTGGCTGCCGCTCGCCATGATCGCCCCGTGCAGCCGGACGACCGGGATCGCGACACCCTCCTTGCGGAACCTCTTCGGCACCAGCCTCCTCAAAAATCCGGCCATCGCGATCCTGTCTCCTGTTCGGTTGCCCGGCAGATGTATGCACGGGCGGCGAAAACGCAATGGCGGCGCTGAAAATTCAGGTTTTCGGCAGGCGCGGATAGCTCGCCAGGCCGTTGTTGAGGTCGTTGACGAAGGGGGTGAAGCCGTGCTGGCCGGGCTCGTGCATGACAAGCGGCATGCGCAGGGCAAGCTTGGTGCGCGAGCCCTTGACGGCGGTCACCAGGATGCGCAGGGCCGTTTCCCCGGCGCGGGCGTGAAGCGGCGTGATCTCGATGCCGCCGAAACGGCGGCCGCAGGCGGCGATGATCTCGGCGATCGATTGCGGGCGGGCGATCAGCGAGAGCTGTCCGCCCGGCTTCATGATGGCGCCGGCCGTCTTGATCCAGCGCTCGAAAAGGTCGTGCTCCATCGCATGGGCCTCGGCCTTCAGCGCGTCCGGCGTGCGGCTGTCGATGCGGTCGTTGAAGGGCGGGTTCATGATGACGTGGTCGTAGGCGTCGTCCGCCAGCCCGGCCGCGATGCGCGCCTTGCCGGAGAGCGACACGTCCGCCTCCAGCACCGAGACGCGCGGGGCGAAAGCCGCATTGGAGGCCAGCGCCAGCGTCTTGCGGGCGAAACCCACCATCAGCGGCGAGCGCTCGACCAGCAGCACCTCGGCTCTTTCGATGCGCGCGGCGACGGCAAGGCCGGCGGCGCCCGCCCCGGCGCCGAGATCGGCCACGCGCATCGGCCCCTCGCCGGTCACCAGCGCGGCGAGCAGCATGGCGTCCATGCCCGAGCGGTGGCCGATGCCCTTCGGCTGGACGAGGTGGAAGCGGCCGTAATGGAAGGCGTCGACGGTTTCGGTGACGGTCATGGGCGGACGGCCCCCGGAACGGCAGGCACCCCTCTGCCCCCTTGCGGAGCTGGCAGAAAGGGGTGGCGCGCCGGATGCCGAGGCCGGATCGATACCGATGCGGGTGCCGGACCACCCCCCTCTGCCGGCGCTGCCGGCATCTTTCCCGCAAGGGGGGAGAAAGGCGTCCGCCGCGCCGCCTTCCCCGGCATCACCGCTTCCCTAACGGCCGCAGCTCCGCGGCCAGCCCCGCATCGCTGAGGATCCGCCGCGCCTCGTCCTCCCGGTCGCCCTCCACCAGGAAGCGGCGCGGCAGCATGCCGAGGGAGCCTTCGAGGATGCTCATGCCCTCGTCGGCGATCAGGCAGTGGATTCCCGCCTCCTTCATCAGGCTCTGCGCGAAGGAGAGCAGCACGGCGTCGTTGGTGCGGATCAGCTCGATCATTCCGGTCCTTTTCCAGCCATTATTCCGAAGGCGGGACAATTCGCCTCTTGCCGCAGAAGGCCCCGCTTTCTATTGTCTTTCAACAAAAATGAACAGGAGTCCGGGCATTTGGGCGTCGTGATACCGCTTGAAGAAGGCAAAAACAAACAGGCATCGGTGAAGCCGCTCGTGGACCTCACGAAAGCCGACATGGAGCGGGTGAACCAGCTCATCCTGTCGAAGGCCGGTTCCGACGTGCAGATGATCCCGGAGGTCGCCAACCACCTGATCTCCTCGGGCGGCAAGCGGCTGCGCCCCATGCTGACGCTCGCGGCCGCCTCGATGTTCGGCTATGACGGCGACCAGCACATCAAGCTCGCCACCAGCGTCGAGTTCATGCACACGGCGACGCTGCTGCACGACGACGTGGTGGACGAGAGCGACATGCGCCGCGGCAAGTCCACCGCGCGCATGATCTGGGGCAACCAGGCGAGCGTGCTCGTCGGCGACTTCCTGCTCGGCCAGGCCTTCAAGATGATGGTCGAGGTCGGCTCGCTGGAGGCGCTCGACGTGCTCTCGACCGCAGCCACCGTGATCGCGGAAGGCGAGGTGCTCCAGCTCTCCGTCGCCAAGAACATGGAGACGACCGAGGACGACTACCTCCAGGTCATCCGCGCCAAGACGGCGGCGCTCTTCGCGGCCGCCGCGGAAGTCGGCCCGATCATCGCCAATACCGGCAGGGCGGAGCGCAACGCGCTGAAATCCTACGGCATGAACCTCGGCCTCGCCTTCCAGCTCGTCGACGACGCGCTGGACTACGGCGGCAAGGCGGCCGATCTCGGCAAGAACACCGGCGACGATTTCCGCGAGGGCAAGATCACGCTGCCGGTCATCCTCGCCTGGCGCCGCGGCACGGCGGAGGACCGCGCCTTCTGGCGGGAGGCCATCGAGGGCGGAAAGAGCGACGACGCCAATCTCGAGCGCGCGCTCGGCCTCATTTCCCGCTACGGCGGCCTCACCGACACGATCGCCCGCGCGCAGCATTACGGCATGATCGCCCGCGATGCGCTCGCCCCGCTGCCGGCGACGCCCTGGAAGAACGCGCTGCTCGAAGTCATCGATTTCTGCATTTCCCGCGTCAGCTGACCTGCGAGGACGCGCGCCTTCGGCGCCGGCATCGCACCCCGAAGAACGGTTGACGCTCCCCGAGGGGTCGGTGGTGACATGCTTTCCGGAACGGCCGCCTTTTTGTGGCGCTTGCGAGCGACCACGTTCGGCACTTCTATGTGCCGGCGTGCCGTTCCACCCGGCCGGCCGAATCGAGCCGGCAGGATTTTCTTGCCGCACCGCGCCAAAAAAGCCATTCTCTGCCGTCATGAGTCCGTGACTGATTTGGGCGCCGTTGTGGCATAATTCGTCACGGCCGGCCTCCGGGGCGAACTCCATACTTTGTGGCGAAAGGCATTTTGATGCGGCATTCCCTTCTCCTTCGGCTTCTTTCCGGCGTGGCGATTGCGGCAGGCATCGCGCTCACCGGCCCTTTGGCGGCTTACGCGGAGGAAAAGCCCGCAGCGGCCGCCGCCGAGGAAAAGCCGTTCGACCCATCGGGCGTCAACACCTTCTCCGGCGCGTTCCTTGCCGCCCGCACCGCGGATTTCGACAAGGACTACGAGACCGCCGTCGCGCTCTACAAGATCGCGCTGCGGTTCGATCCGACCAATTCCGGCGTCAAGCAGCGCCTGATGGTGACGCAGCTGATGAACGGCGACTTCCAGGAGGGCGTCAAGCTCGCCGATGCCCTCAAGAACGATCCGTCCGTCGAGCGCATCACCTCCGTCGTGCGCGGCATGGAAGCGATCCGCAAGCGCGAATACAAGACCGCCGAACGGATCCTCGCCTACAAGGGGCCGAACGATCTCGACCGCATGATGAACGACCTGCTGCTCGCCTGGGCCAAGTTCGGCGACGGCAAGTCGAAGGAGGCGCTCAAGCTCATCCACGGCATGGAAGGGCCGGAATGGCTCGCCATCTTCAAGAACTACCATGCCGGCGCGCTGGCGGCCGCGGCCGGCGACAAGGCGACGGCGCGCGCGCGGCTCAACGATGCGATCCTCGACCGCAACGGCGCGAGCGCGGCTCCCGATACGTTCCTGCGCGCCGTGATGGCGCTCGCGCGGCTCGAAGCGCGCGAAGGCAACAAGCAGAAGGCGCTCGATGCGGTTTCGGTCGGCGACAACTTCATCACCAGCTATGCGCCGCTGAAGGCGCTGCGCCAGAGCATCGAGGCCGGCGAGAAGCAGGAGCAGCAGGTGCGCACGGCCGCGCAGGGCGCCGCCGCCGTGCTCTTCTCCATCGGCGGGGCGCTGAACCGCGAGGGGGCGGAGGACATCGTCTCGCTTTACCTCCAGGCGGCCCGCGCGCTCGACCCGGACAGCGACGACGTTCTCGTCCTGCTCGGCGGCCTTGCCGAAAACCAGAAGAAGCCGGAGCGCGCCATCGAGTATTACCGCGCCGTGCCGGAAAAATCGCCGATGCGGCGCATCTCCGAGCTGCAGCTCGGCCTCAACCTCGCCGACACGGGCAAGGTCGAGGAGGCCAAGAAGCACCTGCAGGCGCTGATCGACGCCGACCCGGCGGACCTGCGCTCCTACCTGGCGCTCGGCAGCGTGCTTTCCGACGCCAAGGACTACCGGGCGATGGGCACGCTCTACGACAAGGCCGTGGACGTGATCGGCGCGGTGCCGACCCGAAACCACTGGAGCATCTTCTTCCAGCGCGGCATCGCCTACGAGCGGCTGAAGGAATGGGAAAAGGCCGAGCCGAACTTCCGCAAGGCGCTGGAGCTGAACCCGGACCAGCCGCAGGTGCTGAACTATCTCGGCTATTCCTGGGTGGACATGAACATGAACCTCGACGAGGGGCTGGACATGATCCGCAAGGCGGTGAGCCTCAAGCCGGACGACGGCTACATCGTCGATTCGCTCGGCTGGGCCTATTATCGCCTGGGCCGCTTCGACGACGCGGTGGCGGAGCTGGAGCGCGCGGCCGAGCTCAAGGCGGGCGACCCGACGATCAACGACCACCTCGGCGACGCCTACTGGCGCGTCGGCCGCAAGCTGGAAGCCACCTTCCAGTGGAACCGTGCGCTCGGCCTGAAGCCGGAAGAGGCGGAAATCCCGAAGATCAAGCTGAAGATCGAGAACGGCCTGCCCGAGCTGAAGAAATCCGAGCCGGCCTCCGCCGAGGCGAAGGAAGACAGGCCGGCGCAGAACACCTCGCCGGAAAGCAAGGCCGCCGACCGCAAGTCCTGACCGCATGTCCGCCGACAGCCTTTCGGGCTTTTCGGTCCGCGAGCCGGCACCGGCCAAGATCAACCTCGCGCTCGCCGTCGTCGGCCGGCGCGCGGACGGCTATCACCTCCTCGACAGCCTCGTGACCTTCACCGCCTTCGGCGACCGCCTCGGCCTGTCGCCGGCGAAAGAGGACCGATTCACCCTCTCCGGCCAGTTTTCCGGCGCGCTTGCGGCCGACGGCGACAACCTCGTCCTGCGGGCGCGCGAGCGCCTGCGGGCCGCGCTCGCGCGCACGGGGCAAGCCGCCCCGCCCGTCCATATCCATCTCGAAAAGAACCTGCCCGTCGCCTCGGGCATCGGCGGCGGCTCGGCGGACGCGGCAGCCGCGCTGCGCGGCCTGCTTGCGCTCTGGCGGGCGCGCCTGCCGGAAGGCGAACTCCGCGCCCTCGCGCTCGGCCTCGGCGCCGACGTGCCGATGTGCCTTGCCGGGCGGGCGCTGATCGCCCGCGGCATCGGCGAGAAGATCACGCCGGTCTCCATGCCGGCGCTCGCCATGGTGCTCGCCAACCCCCTCGTCGGTGTCTCGACGCCCGCCGTCTTCAAGGCGCTCGCCTCGAAGGACAATCCGCCGCTCGCCCTGCCCGCCATGCCCGCGGACTGGCTGGAGGCCATCGCGGCCCTGCGCAACGACCTGGAGCCCCCTGCCCGGAAGCTCTGCCCGGAGATTTCCCTTGTCGCGCACGAACTTGCCGCGACCGATGCGCGCGTGGTGCGCATGTCCGGTTCCGGCGCCACCTCGTTCGCGCTATACAGGAGCAACGCGGCGGCCGAGGCGGCGGCGGCGGCGCTTTCGCGGCGGCATCCGCACTGGTTCTTCACCGCCACGACCACCCTGGGAGCGGCCGATGGCGCGCATTGACGAAACGAGGCCCTTCATTCCGGTCGGCATCGCCGTGCTCACCGTCTCGGACACGCGCACCCCCGAAACGGACAGGTCCGGCGACACGCTCGCCGCCCGCATAGAAGAGGCCGGCCACCGCCTTGCCGCCCGCGCGATCGTGCCGGACGACATCGCCGCGATCCGCGCCCAGGTCGAGGCCTGGACCCGCGACGAGGCGATCGACGTGGTCGTCACCACGGGCGGCACGGGCTTTACCGGCCGCGACGTGACGCCGGAAGCGCTGGAACCGATCTTCGAGAAGCGCATGGACGGCTTTTCCGAGGTCTTCCACCGCATCTCCTACGACAAGATCGGCACGTCGACGATCCAGTCGCGCGCGACGGGGGGCGTCCTCAACGCCACCTTCGTCTTCGTGCTGCCGGGCTCGCCCGGCGCCTGCAAGGACGCCTGGGACGGCATCCTGAAGGCGCAGCTCGACTACCGCCACATGCCCTGCAATTTCGTGGAAATCATGCCGCGCCTCGACGAGCACCTGAAGCGCTCGGCCAGCTAATTTAGAGCATCTGCCGAACCGGCGCGCATCGCCTTCACCGCCCAGGCCGGCACGATCTCGGCGACGAGCCGGCGTACCTTGACGCCGCGGGCGACGTCGGCGAGCGCCATGCCCGTGCGCACGGTCGCAGAGGCCTGGCGCTTGCTGACCAGGTAGCCCTGCTCCAGCGGCGGGACACGGCGGCCGAGACGCTTGAAGAACGGCCGGCGATGGCTGCGCGAGCCCAGGAAGCGCGCCGGGCCGGTGTTGACCGCGACATGGTCGACGACCGCGTCGACCCAGCCCGTCACCGGCCGCGCGCCGGGCTCGAGCAGCAGCAGCCAGTCGCCGCGGGCCGAGCGCACGACGTCCTTGATGTCCCAGTTGGTCAGGAACCGGCAGCCGGCCGCGTCCGCCACCTTGGAGGAGCCGTCGCGCGAGCCGTGGTCGAGCACGATCACGTCGCGCACGACGCCCTCGACCGCGCCCGCAACGAGCGCCGAAAGCGTCTGCGCCAGCTCCGCCTCGTTGTCCCGGCATTCCATGATGATCGTCAGCATCTCCCTCCCATACCGCATTGCAGCATCGATTTCCACCGCCCGGCGGAAGCCTTGTTTCCGCATGGTTAGGCGACATGGTTAGCGCGGAACGGAAATTTGTTCTTGCAATGTTCTCATTCCGGCGATAGGAATATAGTCATTGAATCGGGGCAGGCGCTCCGCCGGAGACAACCATGAACGATCTTGCGAACCTCAGGCAGGGCGCCCTTGCGCCCGGCCACGGGAAGGACGTTGCCGAAGCGCTGATGGCCCAGACGGGCATGCGCGTCGACGCGGATCGCCGGCGCGGGCGCGGAGCGGGCCTCAACTTCACCGGCCGGTTCGAGCCGGTGACGCGCGAAGGCTTCGACGACGGCTGGCAGACGCTGGAGGAGCTGCCGCCCTTCCGCACGGAGGTGCAGGTCGAGCGCCCGCGCACGATCATCACCCGCAACGAATCGCCGGACATTCCCTTCGACCGCTCGATCAATCCCTATCGCGGCTGCGAGCACGGCTGCATCTACTGCTTCGCCCGGCCGACGCATGCCTTCATGGGCCTTTCCGCCGGCATCGATTTCGAGGCGCGGCTCTTCGCCAAGCCCGATGCGCCGAAGCTGCTCGAACGCGAGCTCTCCAAGCCCGGCTACAAGCCGCGCGTCATCGCCATCGGCACCAACACCGACCCCTACCAGCCGATCGAGAAGGAATGGCGCATCATGCGCCAGATCCTCGAGGTGCTGGACAAGGCGAACCATCCGGTCTCGATCGTCACCAAGTCGGCGCTGGTCATGCGCGACATCGACATCCTCTCCCGCATGGCGGCGCGGGGACTTGCCTGGGTCGGCATCTCGGTCACCACGCTCGACCGCAAGCTCGCCCGCACCATGGAACCGCGCGCGGCGACGCCGCCGCGCCGCCTGGAGGCGATCCGCGCGCTGACGGACGCCGGCATCCCGACGGCCATCATGATGGCGCCGGTCATTCCCGGCCTCAACGACCACGAGATCGAGCGGGTGCTCGATTCCGGCAAGGCGGCCGGCGCGCTGGAGGCGAGCTACGTGCTGCTGCGCCTGCCGCTGGAGGTGAGCCCCCTCTTCCGCGACTGGCTGCTGCGCCACTATCCGGACCGCTACCGCCACGTCATGTCGCTGGTGCGCTCCATGCGCGGCGGCAAGGACTACGACGCCGAGTTCGGCAAGCGCATGAAGGGCGCCGGCCCCTATGCCTGGCAGATCGCGCGGCGCTTCGAGATGGCGGCCAAGCGGCTGGAGCTGACCCGCACCCGCCGGAGCCTTGCCAGCGACCAGTTCGTGCCGCCCTCCGGCAGCGGCGTGCAGCTCTCGCTGCTGTGATCCGGAGCGATGCCGCTCCGGCTGGAAATGCTCCGGGCCATCCGGCGTGCCGCCCCGGCCCCGCAATCGCGGGAACCGGGCGCAGGGGCCGGCCGGCCCGGTTCGGGCCTTGCGCCGTCGCCGGCGTCAAAGCCGGCGTGATGTTCGAATGCCTGCGTGCCTGGCCGGTTTCCTTGCCGATCCGGCCGGCACGCGATCCCTTTCCGGCCGCGCCATCCCCTGGGCGCTCCGGATGTCCTCCGAGGCCGCCGCATCGCTCGGAGGACTTGCGGGAAATCGGATGGATGTGCAAGGTCTCCGCCATGGCCAAAAGCATGTCCTCCGATTCCCGCCTTCTTTTCGACCTGCCTGAAGGGCCGGATTTCTCGATGGAGCTTGCGGCCCGCAGGCGCGGTCTCTGGCCGGTCGCCGGGACGGACGAGGCGGGCCGCGGGCCGCTTGCCGGCCCCGTGGTGGCCGCCGCCGTGGTGCTGGATCCCGGCAACATCCCTGGCGGGCTCAACGATTCCAAGCAGCTGAGCGCGGCACGGCGCGAGGCGCTGTTCGCGCTCATCATGCAGACCGCCTTCGTCTCCGTCGCCTCCAGCTCGTCGCGCCGCATCGACGTCGTCGACATCCGCAAGGCGAGCCTCGATGCCATGCGGCGCGCCGTCGCGGGCCTGGAGGTCGCCCCGAAGCTCGTGCTGACCGACGGGCGCGACGTGCCGCCGGGCCTTGCCTGCGAGGGCCGCGCCGTCGTCAAGGGCGACGCCCGGTCGCTCTCCATCGCCGCCGCCTCCATCGTCGCCAAGGTCATGCGCGACCGCATGATGGCCCGCGCGGAAACCACCTTCCCCGGCTACGGCTTCGCCATCCATGCCGGCTATGCGACGGAGATTCACCGCAGGGCCATCGAGGCCATCGGCCCCTGCCGCCTGCACAGGATGAGTTTCCGGCCGTTAAAGCAGGACTGAAGCGGCAGGCGTCGCCGTCTGGCGCAGCCGTCGCCTCAGGGAAAACGCGGGGCGCGGTTCCACGTCGAGCCCCTCATTCGGCCAGCCGGCCATTTCTTTCGGCAAGCGGAGAAGGAATGGGCCGCGCCGTTTTTCCGTCTCTGCCCTCCTCACATCGCCATTGCAAATCAAATAAGTGTATGCTTATCTCACTCCCATGATCGAGAACGAGATATTCAAAGCCCTGGCCGATCCCACGCGCCGCGCGATCTTCGAGAAGCTGGCGGACGGGGCGATGAACGCCAGCGCGCTGCGCGACGGCATGAAGATCAGCCAGCCGGCCATGTCCCAGCATCTGGCGGTGCTCCGCGGTGCGGGGCTGGTGCGCGAGGAGCGGCAGGGCCGTTTCGTGAACTACGAGGTCGACCCGGACGGGCTTGCGCTCATTGCCGGGTGGCTCGCGAAATACCGCGCCTACTGGCCGGCGCGCATCGATGCCTTGCGGGATTTGCTGAGGGACATGGACCAATGAACGACAGGACAGGCAGGCAGGCGAAGGACCTCGTGCTCGAATACGACCTCGACGCGCCGCCGGAAAAGGTCTGGCGGGCGATCAGCATTCCCGCCTTTCGCGAGCGATGGCTGCCGGACGGGCAGCTCGCCGACGGCGCGCCGGTCTCCACGGTGCCCGGCGAGGAGGTGCGCTACCGGATGCGGGATGACGACCCGCCCCATCTCGAAAGCCTCGTGGCCTTCCAGCTTCGCCCCAACGGCGTGGGCGGCACCACGCTGCGGATCGTCCACGGCCTCGACGATGCGCAGCTGAGGCCACCCGCCCTGAACGACAACGGGCCCGCGCTGATGCGCGCCGCCTGACACCACCCCCCCCCCCGCCATCTTCAACAAGACAGGAGTTCGCCTATGCGCGAAGCGATGCAGCTCGTCCCCATGGTCGTCGAGCAATCCAGCCGGGGCGAACGCTCCTTCGATATCTATTCCCGCCTGCTGCGCGAAAGGATCATCTTCCTCAATGGCGAGGTGAACGACACCGTCTCCGCCCTTGTCTGCGCGCAGCTCCTGTTCCTGGAGGCGGAGAACCCGAAGAAGCCGATCCAGCTCTACATCAACTCGCCCGGCGGCGTGGTGACGAGCGGCTTTGCGATGTACGATACGATGCGGTTCATCCGCGCGCCCGTGCACACGCTCTGCATGGGCACGGCGCGCTCGATGGGCTCGTTCCTGCTGATGGCGGGCGAGCCCGGCACGCGGGCCGCACTGCCCAATGCCTCCATCCTCGTCCACCAGCCGTCGGGCGGCTTCCAGGGGCAGGCGTCGGACATGCTCATCCATGCCGAGGAAATCCTGAAGACCAAGCAGCGCATGACGCGGCTCTATGCTAAGCACTGCGGGCGCAGCTACGAGGAATTCGAGAGCGCGATGGATCGCGACCGCTTCATGACGGCCGAGGAGGCGCTGGAATGGGGCCTGATCGACCGCATCCTGACCGAGCGCGATGCCGGCGAGCTGTATCTGCCTGAAGCATGAAACAAGAAAGGCCGGATCGCTCCGGCCTTCTCAATTCGTTCCGTGAAGCACCCTCAGTTGAGGCGGGTCTTCACTTCGCTGATGGCGTTGTCGAAGAGCTTCCTGCCGGTCGCGGCATCGGCCTTGGAGGCGATGACCTTTTCGGCGGCGGCGACCGCGAGGTCGACGGCGGCGGCGCGGACGGCGTTGATCGCGTCGGCCTCGGCCTGGCGGATCTTCTGCTCGGAGAGCGCCGTGCGGCGGGCGACGTATTCCTCGGTCTTCTGCTTGGCTTCGGCCGTCAGCGCGCTCGCCTCGCGCTCGGCGGCGGCGACGATGCCGGCGGCTTCCGCCTCGGCGTCCTTGCGCTTGCGCTGGTATTCGGCGAGCAGGTGCTGGGCCTCCTCGCGCAGGCGCTTGGCTTCGGCCAGCTCGTTCTGGATCTTCTCCGCGCGCGCATCGAGGCTCTTGGCGATCATGCCCGGAACCTTGAGATAGGCGATGAGGGCGAGGAACAGCAGGAGGCCGACAAAGGCGAAGAATGTTGCGTCGAATGCCATGGGAGCCTCCTTACTTGCCTGCGGCCGATTTGACGGCCGAGGCGACCTCGGCCTTGGTGGCCTTGACGCCGATCAGCTGCTCGACGACGGCCGCCGTGGTTTCCTCGGCGATCGTGCCGACGTCGGCAAGGGCCTTTGCCTTGATCTCGGCGATGCGGGTCTCGGCACCGGCGATCTTGTCCTGCAGCGAGGCTTCGATCTTGGCGCGCTCGGCGTCGGCCTTGGCCTTGGCTTCGTCGCGGGCGCTCGAGGCGATCGCGTTGCCCTTGGCGCGGGCGCTGGCGAGCTCCTGCTCGTAGGAGGCGATCGCGGCATCCGCTTCCGCCTTCAGGCGCGAGGCTTCGTCGAGGTCCTGCGCGATGCGGTCGTGGCGCGTCTCGAGGATGCCGCCGATGCGCGGAATGACGACCTTCGACATGAGAAGGTAGAAAAGACCGAAGGTGATCGCCAGCCACAGGAGCTGCGATGCGAACGTGGTCTGGTCGAACGGCGGGAAGACGCCGGTGGCGTGCTCGTCGCCATGTGCCACACCCGTCTCGGTGTGCACCTCGCCTGCCGGCTGGGCCTCATGCGTGACGGCAGGAGTTTCGGCCTGGGCGATTTCGAAAGGGGTGGACTCGGCCGACGCCGGGGTCACGGACATGCTCACCTCCAGGGGGCACTCTCAATCATGTACTCAAGCGTACGGCGGACCACGGCCCCGAAGGGGCCATGGCCCAGTCCTCAGCCGATATCAGACGGCGAAGAGGAGGAGGAGAGCGATGAGCAGCGAGAAGATGCCCAGAGCTTCCGTAACGGCGAAGCCGAATACGAGACGGCCGAACTGGCTGTCAGCAGCAGACGGGTTGCGCAGAGCGCCGGCGAGATAGTTGCCGAAGATGTTGCCGAGGCCGAGAGCCGTGCCGGCGAGACCGAACGTGGCAAGACCTGCGCCGATGAACTTTGCTGCTTCCGCTTCCATGTTGAACTCCTTGAATGGGTTGTTGCGGCTTATGAGCGACGCCGGGGAGGCGCCGACGACTGTTTCCTAGTGACCACCCGGATGCACGGCATCGTTGAGGTACATGCATGTCAGAACTGCGAAGACGTAGGCCTGCAGGAACGACACGAGGAATTCGAGACCGGTCAGGGCGACGGTCATGAGTAGGGGCAGGATCGAGCCGACCACGCCGACGGCGCCGAGCGCGCCGAGCGAGGTGACGAAGCCGGCGAAGACCTTGAGCGTGATGTGGCCCGCCAGCATGTTGGCGAAGAGACGGATGGACAGGCTGATCGGACGCGAGAGGAACGAGATGACCTCGATCGAGACGACCAGCGGCAGGAGCGCGCCGGGCACGCCGGAGGGAACGAAGAGCTTCAGGAAGCCGAAGCCGTGCTTGTAGAAGCCGTAGACCACGACCGTGCCGATGACGAGGAGCGCGAGCGCGAAGGTGACGATGATCTGGCTGGTGACGGTGAAGAAGTAGGGCACCATGCCGAGCAGGTTCGCCGTCAGCACGAACATGAAGAGCGAAAAGACGAGCGGGAAGAACTTCATCCCGTGGCTGCCCGCCCCTTCCCTCAGCATCGAGGCGACGAACTCGTAGGACATTTCCGAGACGGACTGCATGCGGCTCGGCACGAGGCCGCGCTGGCCCGTCGTAAAGTAGAGGAAGCCCGCGGCGGCCGCGACGGTGGCGACCATGAAGAGCGAGGCGTTGGTGAAGGAGAAGTCGATGCCGCCGATCTCGATCGGAACAATCTTGTTGACCAGGAACTGATGGGTCGGATCGTTTGCCACCGTCTATCTCTCTCGCTTGCCCGCCTTGCGGCGGAAGTCACCCACTATGCGGACGTGCCCTCAGGCATCGTCCCTCGTCTCGGTCTCTTCCCGTCCGCTGCGGGCCTTGGCGGGCTCGCGGCCCGCCAGCCTGTCGACGGGATGGGGCGATGCCACCATGCCGGCCGCGCGCATGACGTTCAGAACGCCGGCACAGAAGCCGAGGAGCAGAAGAACGATCATCCCCCAAGGCCCTGTACCCGCAAAATGGTCCAAAAGATAGCCCAGAAGCGCCCCGACGATGACGGCCGCGACGAACTCGCTCGAGAGCTTCATGGCGACCGCGTAGCCCTTGCGGCTTTCGGATGCCCGCGTCTCGGCGGCCTTGTCCGCCCCGTCCTCCCTGCGCCGTTCCGCGAGCTCCGCGTCCAGGCGTTTCAGCCGGTCTTCCAGACTTCCCTTTCGATCGTCGGCCATGGCACCCTCCCTGTTGGTTCCGGCGGAGCTTTCGCCCCATTGCGGACATATTGAAGGCTAGGGTTCAAGCCATATCCGACCCCTTTTGAAGTCGGGCGCAACATAGTTTTAGGTGCCGGCATAGTCAAGGCATGGCGGAGCTTTGCGCCACAGCAAATATATCAAGCAAAATCAATTCGTTAGAAAGAATCGCGCGGCAGGCGCGACTCTCCGCCCCGCAAATCGCGGGCGCCGTGGCGCGGACTCACCACGCCCCGGCCTGTTCCCTCGGGAAGGCGTCAGCTCCAGCCGCCGCCATAGGTGCGGTAGAAGATGTGCTTGCCGATCTTCGCCACCCGCTTCATGGTCCGGCCCCACGGCGGGCGTACATAGGTGGCATGGTAGTGGGTCGCGGAACCGACCTCCTCGAACCAGATCTTGCCGGCGGTGACCGCCATGGCGATCTCCTTGGCGGTCTTCCAGTGCCACGGGGACAGGATCAGGTCGGGGATGCGGTCGCAGGCGAAGGAGAACTGGCAGCGGTTGCGCCAGTTCTCGTTCTGGTAGACGACGCCGCAGATGGTGTCCGGATAGGCGGGGTTGCGCACGCGGTTGAGGATGACCTGCGCCACGGCGGCCTGGCCCTTCAGCTCCTCGCCGCGCGCCTCGAAATAGATGCCTTCGGCCAGGCACTTCTGCTCCTTGGCGGAGAAGACCTCGGCCGGCAGCGCCGTCGCGGCCCAGGCGTGGTCGTCGGGAGAGATGTCGGGAATGAAGCGGCCGAGCTCCTTCTTCGGCTTCAGGATCGAATCGAAGGGCGATTCCCGGGCATAGTCCGGCTCGATGCGCGCATAGGCGGTCGCCAGCACGTCGGCCTTGTCGTTGGTGACGAGGCTTGCGATGACCGGCGAGACGCCGGCATCCTTGTAAACGGGCTTCTTCTTGTAGAAGGCGGTCGCGATCTCGATTTCCTTGCCCTTGATGTTCGGCTTGGCGAAGGCCATGCGCTGGCCGGTATCGAAGGCCGGCGAGAAGAGCGAGCTGGTGCGGTCGAGGATCGAGCCGGCGGCAAACCCCTTCGGCGGCGTGACCGGCAGGACGGCGACGATGCGGCCCTTCTTGTCGCGGCGGTTGACGCGGTCCTCGTCGGGGATCGCGCCCCTGCCCTTGTGCTCGCTGCGCAGCGCGGCCTTGACGCCGCCCGGAAGCTCCACCCCTGCCCCGCTCTCCACGCCCCCCGTGATCATGGCGTCGGCAAAGGCGATCTCGACCTCGTGCACGGAGCCGGCCGGCGAGCGGGTCAGCACCATGGTCTGGTTGCCGCCCTTGCGGTTGAGGCCGGCGAGGTAGGTGGCAAGGTCGGTATGGGCCGCTTGCGTGGGAAGGCTCGCGGCAAGGCAAAGACCGAGGGCGAGCGGCATCTTCCATTCGAGCGCCCGGACGCCTTCGCGCAATTGCGGCGGCAAGACCGCGGCGCAGGTTTGCCGGAACTGCTGGAGATACCCGAAAAGGCGGCCTGCACCTGCACGACGAATGCTACGCTTACGCAACTGACTACTCCGCACCTGATGCGCGTGCAGGCTCCTGCGCCGGCCTCAGACCGGCGTGTCTCCCTGCCCGGATAATGTTCGTATGGGAGCCTGCCGTGCCGAGGCACGGGCCCGAAGCGGCTCGTTCTCGGGGTAAAATGATGCATTAACCTTGATGCTTGGTTAATGCTGATGGACGGGTTTGGGGAGGCCGCTCACCGTCCCTTCCCGTTTTCGTCAGATGACGACGTGCGAGCCCAGCTCGACGACGCGGTTGGTCGGCAGGCGGAAGTAGTCGGACGGGTCGGTGGCGAGGTTGGCAAGGCCGATGAAGAGCCGGTCCTGCCACATGGGCATGCCGGACTGCGCATCGGGCACCAGCTTGCGCCGGCCGAGATAGAACGAGGTCGACATGATGTCGAACTTGTGGCCGGCCTTGCGCATCAGGCCGAGCGCCTGGGAGACGTTCTGCGTCTCCATGAAGCCGAAGCGCATCTCGATGCGCGAGAAGCGTTCGGAGATCCTCTCCACGGTGAAGCGCTCGGCCGGAACGACGCGCGGCGTGTTGGCGGTCTTGACCGTCAGGATGAAGTTCTGCTCGTGCAGGACGTGATTGTGCTTGATGTTGTGCAGGAGCGCGGCCGGCGCGAAATCCGGATCGCTGGTCAGGAAGACCGCCGTGCCGGAAACCTGTACCGGCGCATGGGCACCCTGCTTTTCCACCGACTTGACGAAGGCCTGCAGCGGCACCTCGATGCGGCGCGTCTTCTCGCGCAGGATCCGCGTGCCGCGGGTCCAGGTCCACATCACCACGACGACGGCGGCGGCGATCATCACCGGCACATAGCCGCCGTCGTGCACCTTCAGGAGGTTCGCGCCGAGGAAGGTGAGCTCGAGCAGGAAGAGCGGCATGAGCACGGCGGCGGCGGCAAGCGGCGTCCAGCGCCAGCGCGCGCGCAGGAACTCGAAGGCGAGCACGGTGGTCACCACCATCGCGCCGGTGACGGATATGCCGTAGGCCGTCGCCAGCGCCTCGGACGAGCCGAAGATGAAGACGAGCAGCATGACGCCGAACAGCAGCACCGTGTTGACGCCCGGCAGGTAGATCTGCCCGGTCTGGGTCTCCGAGGTGTGGAAGATCTCCATGCGCGGCAGGAAGCCGAGGTGGATGGCCTGGCGCGCCAGCGAGAAGGCGCCGGTGATGACGGCCTGGCTGGCGATGATGGTCGCCGCCGTCGCGAGGATGACGACGGGCAGCAGCGCCCATTTCGGGAACATCAGGAAGAACGGATTTGCGATCGTCTCCGGATGGGCGAGCACCAATGCGCCCTGGCCCAGATAATTGAGCGTCAGCGCCGGGAACACCAGACAGAACCAGGCCCACTGGATCGGCCGGCGGCCGAAATGCCCGAGGTCGGCATAGAGCGCCTCCGCGCCGGTGACCGTCAGGAAGACCGCGCCGAGCACGACGAGGCCGACATAGCCCTCGTGCACCATGAAGAGCACGGCGTAATAGGGATTGAAGGCCGAAAGGATGGCGAGATCGTCGCTGATGTGGACGATGCCGCCAAGCCCCATGACGACGAACCAGACGGCGGTGATCGGCCCGAAGAACTTCGAGACCGCCGCCGTTCCGAGCGACTGCACGGCGAACAGCACGACGAGGATGACGACCGAGATGGGCACGACGTAGTCGCCGAGCGTCGGCGTCACGAGCTTCAGGCCCTCGACGGCCGAGAGAACCGAAAGCGCCGGCGTTATCATCGCATCGCCGATGAAGAGCGCGGCCCCCGCCGCGCCCATGAAGAAGAGCACGGTCGCCCTGCGGCCCGCGGTCTTCATGAGCAGCGCCAGCAGGGAGAGCGTGCCACCCTCGCCGTGGTTGTCGGCGCGCAGCAGGAAGAGCACGTATTTGATCGTGACGATGACCGTCAGCGTCCAGATGATCAGCGAGATGAGGCCGATGATCTCCGTGCGGGACACGCCGTCATGCGCGACGGGGCGCAGGGCCTCGCGGAAGGCATAGAGCGGGCTCGTGCCGATGTCGCCGTAGACGACGCCGACGGAGCCGAGGGCGAGGAGAAACAGCGTGCGCCCCCGGCCGTGGAAATGCGGTGCGCTACCGGAATGTGCTTGCATGGGCGATCAGGCTCAAGCTAGAGCCAGCCTTTCCAGCGGAAGAAGAAGAACGGCAGGATTGCCGACAGCACCATCGCCACGAGCGTCAGCGGATAGGCGTAGACGAGGCGCAGTTCCGGCATGTGCTCGAAGTTCATGCCGTAGATCGAGGCGATCAGCGTCGGCGGCAGCAGCACGACGGCGGCGATCGAGAAGATCTTGATGATGGCGTTCTGCTCCAGGTTGATGAGGCCGAGCGAGGCGTCGAGCAGGAAGGTGATGTTGCCGGCGACGAAATTGGCGTGCTCGGACAGCGACTGCACGTCGCGCGTCACCGTGCGGCACAGCTCCAGGCTCTCGCGGTCGGACTGGAGCGCCGGCAGCGCATGCAGGAAGGTCAGCACGCGCGAGAGCGACATGAGGCTGTCGCGCGTCTTGGCGACGAGGCGGTGGAGCGCCGAGACCTGCACGACGCGGTCCTCCAGGTAGCGCGGCGGACGGCGGGAGAGGTGCCGCTTGTCGCCGAACACCTCGAGGGAGAGCTTGTCGGCCCGCGCCACGGCGATTTCCAGGATTTCCGCCGTGCGGTCGGCGATCGTTTCGAGAAGGCGCGTGATCATCACCGTCGGCGAGGAGCAGCCGCCCGGAATGCGATGCATCGCGCTCTTGAAGAGGGCGAAGGAGCGCGGCTCCGCATAGCGCACGGTCAACAGCCTTTCGGCCGTCAGAATGAAGGCGACGTCCGTCAGGTGCGGCAGGTGGCTTTCGGCGTTCACCATCAGCGAGGCGGTCATGTAGGCGGCGCTGCCGTCCGTATAGAGGCGGCTCGACGGCTCGATGTCCTTGAGCTCGTCGCGGGTCGGCACCTCGATGCCGAGCATGCGCTCGATCAGGGCTTCCTCGCCGCGGTCCGGCTCGACGAGATCGACCCAGACGGCGCCGGCGAGCGCGTCGGCAGCGGCGGAATCGGCTTCTGTCGGCAGGGGGCGCGCCTCGCCGTTGGAACGGAAAACCGTAATCACCGGCGATCGGCTCCGGGGCGGACCATCGCTCATACTCCCGAATGGACGCCGCCGCACCACGCGCGGCAGGCAGGGGATATTGCGCGGTGCAACATGAAAATCAAGGCCCGGCTGAAGGTCCTTGAGGAATGCGGGAGGGTTATCCCCCTCCGTCGTGCCGGGCGGCGGGCTGGATACGTCCGAGGCCGCCTATTCGAAGACGATGGCCGGCGCGCCGCGGGCGCCCTTGCCCTGCACCGCCTGGAGTTCCTGCCAGACGCGGGTGGCGATCTCGCGGTAGACCTTGGCCGCAGCGCCGTCCGGGTTGGAGACGACGACGGGCGTTCCCGCGTCGGAGGTCTCGCGGATGTCCATGGTCAGCGGCACCTCGCCGAGGAAGGGCACGCCGATGCGCTCGGCCTCCTTCCTCGCGCCGCCGTGGCCGAAGATGTCGTAGCGGTTGCCGGTGTCGGGCGCGATGAAATAGCTCATGTTCTCGACGATGCCGAGCACCGGCACCTCGACCTTCGAGAACATGTTGAGGCCCTTGCGCGCATCGATGAGCGCGAGATCCTGCGGCGTGGAGACGATGACGGCACCGGCGAGCGGCACCTGCTGGGCCATGGTGAGCTGGGCGTCCCCCGTGCCGGGCGGCATGTCGACGACGAGCACGTCGAGCTCGCCCCAGGCGACCTCGCGCAGCATCTGCATCAGCGCCGACTGGATCATCGGCCCGCGCCAGATCATCGCCACCTCCTCGTCGACGAGGAAGCCCATGGACATGACCTTGATGCCGTAGTTCTCCATCGGCTTGATCATGCGCCCTTCGAGCTGCTGCGGCCGGCCGGAGATCTTCAGGAGGCGCGGCATGGAGGGGCCGTATATGTCCGCGTCGAGGATGCCGACCCGAAGGCCGTTCGCCTTCAGCGCCAGGGCGAGGTTGACCGAGGTGGTCGACTTGCCGACGCCGCCCTTGCCGGAGGCCACCGCGATGATGGCGCCGACGCCGGGAATGCCGGATTTCGCGCGCTGCTGCGGCTGGCCGGGCGCGGCGTGGCCGTGGGCGGCATGGCCGCGGCCGGGCGGCGGGGCCGGCGCGCGGGTTGCGGCCGGGCCGGAGGCGGCGCGCTTGTCCGCCGTCAGCGCCACCATGGCGGCCTTGATGCCGGGAATCTCCTTGACGACGCGCTCGGCGGCCGCACGCATCGGATCGAGCTCGCGGGCGCGCTCGGCCGGCACGGTGATCGAGAAATAGACCTTGCCGTCGGAGATGAAGACGTCCGAGACGAGGCCGAGATCGACGATGTTGCCGTCCATGTCCGGGCCGCGCACCGTGCGCAGCCGTTCCAGCACCTGTTCCTTGCTTACATCCGTCATGAAACCCTCGAACATCCCGTCGCGGCGGCAGACCGCTGCCCTTTTGCGTAGATAGTGCACGGAAAGGCCGCCGCCAAACGATTTCCCTGCGACCAACGGCTTCGGCTTTGCGGCAGGTTGCCTCAGTTCAGGCGATCAGCCCGCGGCGGATGGCCTTGACCACGGCCTGGGTGCGGTTGACCGCCTCCAGCTTGCGGGTGACCTGGTTGAGGTAGTGGTTGACCGTGTGCTCGGACAGGCCGAGGATTTCGGCGATCTCCAGGCTCGTCTTGCCCGCCGCCGTCCAACTCAGGCACTGGATCTCGCGCTCGGTGAGCACGACCTGGCTGGATTTCCAGGCCGAGCCTATCTCCGCCAGCCGGTTGAAGAGATGGACGGAGATCATCTGGAGCATCAGCCGATCGTCGCGGCTGAGCGTCGCGCTCTCGCCGCCCCAGACGATGGCGCCGCGGTTGCCGAGCGCATCGTGCACCGGAAAGAAGTGGCCGACCAGCATGCCGTGAGCGGTCATGACATCGAGCAGCTCCGTGAAATCCGCGTCCTCGGAGGATTCGCCGATCCATTCCCGCATGTCGTAGGAGAAGGGAACCGTGGTCAGCCGCAGCTTACGGATGCCCGCGCTGTGGCGGACCATGCGAATGGCGTCGTACTTGGCCAGCATTTCCTGCGGCCAGTTGCTGACGATGGAATAGGCGGAAAGCTTCTCCGCCTCGAAACCCGGCAGGGTGAAGGCGATGAAATATCTGAGGCCGTATTCCTCGCACTTGCGGCGCATGTAGCGCACGATGTCGAACTGCGTCTCGAGGGCGGCGATCTCGGCGCCCTCGTCCTGTACCTGGTTCTCGCCGCTGCTGGTCTCGTCCGCTGTCATGGTGCCCCGCATTGGTTATTCCTCGCCTTGGGCAGTTGGAGCGGGACCGCACGCATTCCAGAAAGTCGCAAGGTTTTTTTATGCATCAGTTCAAAAGTCCGGCGCGGATCGCCTTGGCGACCGCTTGAACCCGGTTGACCGCGTCGAGCTTGCGCGTCGCCCGGTTCAGGTAATGATTGACAGTATATTCCGACAGGCCGAGGATTTCGGACATTTCCACGCTCGTCTTGCCGGCCGACGCCCAGGACAGGCACTCGATCTCGCGGCGCGAGAGCGAGACGTTCTGCCGGCGCCCGGCGCGCATATCGACGACCTCGGTGAAGATGAGGTTGGCCATCGCGTTGAGCTCGGCCATCTCGCGCGGGTTGAGCGCCTCGCGCATGCCGCCGAAGGCGAGCGCCCCGCGAAGGCCGGCCGAATTGTGCGCGGGGAAATAGGCGCCGCGCGACAGGCCGTGCCGCTCGAAGAGGCTTGCCGCGATCGCCGCCTTGCCGTCGGCGCGGCGCCGGTTCGTGCGGTCCGCGTCATAGGCGAAGGGGGTGGTGCTCTGGCGCAGATGCTCGACGACGGGGCTGCCGAAGATCAGCCCGGCATGGTCGTAGGTCTCGAGCATCTCGCCCGGCCAGGACGTCAGCAGGACGTTGGAGGAGAAATCCGTCGAGGTCTCGGACGGGACATTGATCAGGAGATAACCGCGAAAGCCGTAGCGCTTGACGATGTCGTCCAGCGTTTCGGCGACGTCCTCTTCCGACCCCAGGGCCGAGAGGCCGGTGCCCCATCGGTTCTGGAACTTCGCAGATGTCGTATGGAATCGATCCGCCATGTCCTTTTCCTTCAGCAATGCACGCGACTGCACGGCAGAGTTTGCCCGCACAATGCACTTGCTTGCCTCAGGAACCCCCGTATCCCAGTGCAAGTATTTTTAAGAACCGCGCCTCAAGTCCGCGGCGAGCGACGCAACGCATGAGTGGCTCGTGAGGGAAGCTAATGGCGACCCCAATCCACGTCCAGCGCGATTTTCTAATTTACCGTAAAATAGGTTGATAAGACAACTCTGCGACCAGCGACGGACCCTCGTAATCGACTTACCGTTGCGGACCGAGTCTTGCCGACAGTTCCTCCATGATCGCGCGGGCCGCGTGACGGACGCGCGGCGCCCAGGCATCGAGCTGTTCCTGCCCGACGCGGTAGGCCGGCCCGGTGACGGAAACGCCCGCGACGAGCGAACGGCCGGCATCGACGAGGGGAGCGGCGACGCAGCGGATGCCCGGCTCGTGCTCCTCCCGGTCGAAGGCGATGCCGCTCGAACGGATTTGCGCAAGCTCGGCAAGGAGCGACGCGCGGTCGGTGATCGTCTGCGGCGTGAAACGGTGGAACTCCAGTCCCGACAGGACCGTGTCGAGCGCTTGCGGATCGAGGGCCGAGAGCGCCGCCTTGCCGACGCCCGTGCAATAGGCGGGCGAGGCGTTGCCGATCTGCGAATTCATGCGCACGGCCTGCCGGCTCTCCACCTTGTCGAGATAGATGATCTCCCGCCCGCGCAGCACGCCGAGATGCACGGTCTCGCCCGTCTGCCTGTGCAGCGCCTCGAGGAAGGGCGCGGCGACGGCGCGGAACTCGTTGCGCGCCCAGCTTGCCGACGCGAGCTTGAGGAGGCGCAGGCCCGGCACATAGGCAAGGTCGGGCCGCAGTTCCAGGAGCCCTTCCTGCACCAGATGGGTAAGCTGGCGGTGCAGCGTACCGCGCGGCTGGCCGCTGACGGCGAGCACGTCCGTGAAACGCATCGGCCGGTCGGCGAGCGCCACCGTCTCCAGCACGGCCATGGCCTTGCCGAGCGTGCCGGTGCCGCCGCCCTCCTCTTCCCGTTCCGCCGCCATCGCCGCAACTCCCGCCGATCCCTTGACAGGCCGGCATGGTAACGGAATAATTCCGAATAATCAAACTCAGTTCCAAATAATGGAACACCAAGGAGAACAGCGATGGCTGGCCGCTATCCGGACCTCGCAGGACAGGGCGTGCTGGTTACCGGCGGCGGCTCGGGAATCGGCGCCGCGCTGGTGGCGGGCTTTGCGGCCGCTGGCGCCCGCGTCGCCTTCCTCGACATCGCCGAGGCGGAGAGCCGCACCCTCGTCTCGACGCTCGAGGGCAAGGTCGAGCACCTGCCGCATTATATAAGTGCCGATCTGCGCGACATCGACGCGCTGCGCGCGGCCGTGAAGGAGGCGGCTTCGGTGCTCGGCGGCCTGCGCGTGCTCGTCAACAACGCCGCGCGCGACGACCGGCACGACCTGGAGACGGTCGAGCCCGGCTACTGGGACGAGAACCAGGCGGTCAACCTGCGCCACCATTTCTTCGCCGCCCAGGCCGCCGCCCCGCACATGCGCGACGGCGGCGGCGGCGCGATCGTCAATTTCTCCTCGATCGCCTTCCTCCTCAACATGGGCGAATTTCCCGGCTATGCCACCGCCAAGGCGGGCATCGTCGGCCTCACCAAATCGCTTGCCGGCAGGCTCGGCCCGGACAATATCCGCGTCAACGCCATCCTGCCCGGCATGGTGCTGACCGAGCGGCAGAAGCGCCTGTGGATCAGCGAGGCGGACATGGCCGCCGGAATCGCGCGCCAGTGCCTGAAGCGCTCGCTCGTCGCCGAGGACATGGTCGGCCCCTGTCTCTTCCTGGCGTCGGAGGCTTCCGCCGCCATCACCGCCCAAACGCTCATCGTCGATGGAGGCATGCTCTGATGACCCAATCCGCGCCCCAACCCGCCTATGCCGCGGTGGACTGGGGAACCTCCAGCTTCCGGCTCTGGCTCATCGGCAAGGACGGCAGCGTATGCGCCGAACGGCGCAGCGGCGAAGGCATGACGACCGCCGCGCGCACCGGCTTTGCCGAGGTGCTGGCAGGCCATCTTGCCGCCGTCCGCGCGCCCGCGGGCCTGCCCGTGCTGATCTGCGGCATGGCCGGCGCCAAGCAGGGCTGGATCGAGGCCGGCTATCTCGACACGCCCGCCGCGCTTGCCGACATCCCGGCCGCGGCGGTGCGCATTCCAGCCTCGGCGGTGCGCATTCCCGGCGTCGAGGCGGATATCCGCATCCTGCCCGGCCTTGCCCAGCGCGAGGCCGCCGCGCCGGACGTCATGCGCGGCGAGGAGACGCAGCTTCTCGGCGCCGCCGGCGAACTCGGCGATGGCGACCACCTCGTCTGCATGCCCGGCACGCACAGCAAGTGGGTGCGCCTTTCGGGCGGGCGGGTCGAGGGCTTTTCCACCTTCATGACCGGCGAGCTCTTCGAAGCCGTCGCGAAGAACACGATCCTCAGCCACGCCATCGCCGATGCCGGCGCGATTTCCGGCGACAGCGCCGCCTTCCGCGCGGCTGTGGCGCGCATGGTCGAAAAGCCCGCGCTTGCGACGAGCCAGCTCTTTTCCGTGCGCGCCGGCTCGCTGATCGCCGGGCTTTCCCCGCAGGATGCCAAGGCGCGCCTCTCCGGCACGCTCATCGGCCTGGAGATCGCCGGCGCGCGCTCGCTGGTCGCCGAAGGCACCCCCGTCGCGCTCGTCGTCTCGGGCGGGCTTGGCGCGCTCTACGAGGCGGCGCTCGCCGCCGCCGGCCTTTCGCCCACCGTCATCGATGCCGATACCGCCGTGCGCAACGGCCTTGCCGCGGGCGCCAAGGCGCTCTGGTCCCTTTGAGCATGAATTTCAACGCAGTTCCGGACGCAGACCGCTTCGCGCAGTTTCCGGAACGGCTCCGAGAAAGCTGGAAAAGATGAGCCGCATCCCCTTCCCCCCCATGAAATATCCGCTGATCGCCATCCTGCGCGGCCTGAAGCCGGGCGAGACCGAGGATGTCGTCGGCGCGCTGATCGAGACCGGCTTTACCGCAATCGAAATCCCGCTCAACTCGCCGGAGCCGTTCAGGTCGATCGAGACCGCCGTGAAGATGGCGCCGGAAGGCTGCCTGATCGGCGCCGGCACGGTGCTGACCGTCGCCGATGTGGGCCGCCTTGCCGATGTCGGCGGCCGGCTGATGGTGAGCCCGAACGTCGAGCCGGAGGTCATCTCCACCGCCGCCGCCAAGGGCATGGTGACCATGCCCGGCGTCTTCACCCCGACGGAGGCGCTCGCCGCCGCCCGCGCCGGCGCGACGGGCCTCAAGTTCTTCCCCGCCAGCGTGCTCGGCCCCTCGGGCATCCAGGCGATCCGCGCCGTGCTGCCGGCGGAGCTGGAGATTGCCGCCGTCGGCGGCGTGTCGGAGAAGAACTTCGCCGATTATGCCGCGGCCGGCGTGCGCAGTTTCGGCCTCGGCTCCAGCCTCTACAAGCCCGGCATGGGCGCCGAAGAGGTCCGGGCCCGCGCAAAGGCCACGATCGAAGCCTACGATGCCGTCCATGGAGGAGCCCGATGACCGAAACCCATTCCTTTACCGGCCGCGTTCTCTGCGAGACGGCCTGCCAGCTCGGCGAAGGCCCGACCTACGATCCGGCGACCGGCAAGGCCTTCTGGTTCGACATCAAGGGTCAGAAGCTGCACGAGCTTCACCTTCCCACCATGACGAAGGCCGTGCACGACCTGCCCTTTCTCGGCAGCGTGCTTGCCGTCATCGATGCGGAACGCCAGCTGATCGTCTCCGACCGGGGCCTCTTCATCCGCAAGGTCGCGGACGGCACGCTGTCCCCCTTCCTCACGCTGGAGGACAAGCCGCAGAACCGCTCCAACGACGGACGGGTGCACCCGTGCGGCGCGCTTTGGGCGAGCACGATGGGCCGCAACGCCGAAAAGCATGCCGGCGCGATCTACCATGTCGCGGGCGACCGGGTGACGAAGCTCTACTCCAACCTCACGATCCCGAACAGCATCTGCTTTTCGCCGGACGGCAGCATCGGCTACTTCACCGACACGGACGTCGACCACCTGATGCGCGTGGCGCTTGACCCGAAGACGGGCCTTCCGGCGGGCGAACCGGAGGTGCTCTGCGACGAGAGCGGCGGGCCGGGCGACGTCGACGGCTCGGTCTGCGATGCGGACGGGCTCATCTGGAACGCGCGCTGGGGGGCGAATGCGGTCGAGGTCTACAGGCCGGACGGCACGAAGATCGCGCGCTACCTCGTGCCGGCCTCGCAATCGAGCTGCCCGGCCTTCATCGGCGAAAAGGCCGACCGGCTGCTGGTGACCTCCGCCTGGCAGGACATGGACGCGGCGGGCCGCCGCGCCGATCCGCATGCCGGGCAGACCTTCGAGCTCGGGATCGCCGTGAAGGGGCGTTTCGAGTCGGCATTCGCGCTCTGAGGCCGTTTCTGCTGCAAAACGGGGCAGGACCGGCCGGCCTTGCCGGCTGTGGGCCGCTTCCGGCGCATGGCTGCAATCAAAAAGAAGGCAATTTTCATCGGAACCAAAGCCGGGGGTCGTCGTTCCTTGTGCATCAGCCGGTGCG
Source organism: Shinella agrisoli (assembly GCF_046557955.1). Taxonomy (NCBI): domain Bacteria; kingdom Pseudomonadati; phylum Pseudomonadota; class Alphaproteobacteria; order Hyphomicrobiales; family Rhizobiaceae; genus Shinella; species Shinella agrisoli. The sequence continues at coordinate 128,180 of NZ_JBJIEP010000003.1, forward strand.
GACAGGTCCTTCCAAGACCTCCGCCGCGCCTTGATGCCAACGAGACGAAAGGCAGGTTTACGATGACGAACAAACTTCTTACTTCCGTTGCCGCTGGTGCAGTTTTCCTGGGCGCGGCTCTTGCTCCGGCAGCTTATGCGCAGGACACCAACCAGCCGGCCGGTGGCCAGACCATCGAACAGCAGCCGGGCACGACCGGTGACGCAGCCACGGGCACGACCCCGGACGACACGGCAGCCACGCCGGGCACGACTCCGACCCAGGATACGGCCCAGACGCCGGAGACCGGCACGGCACCCGAAGATACGGCTCAGACCCCGGCAACGCCGAGCGAGGATACCGCCCAGGCACCGGCCGCCGGCGGTGACTATCTGACGGCCCAGTCGGACGAGCAGATCAGCGCCAACACCTATATCGGCCAGGCGGTCTACAACAGCGCCGACGAAAGTATCGGCAAGATCTCCGACCTGATCATGGAAAAGGATGGCGGCATCACCGCAGCCATCATCGGTGTCGGCGGCTTCCTGGGCATCGGCGAGAAGTGGGTGGCCGTCCCGTTCGACAAGATCTCGATCACGCAGGTTCCCGACTCGGATGACGTCAAGCTGACGACCACCGAAACGGCCGAAAGCCTGCAGGCTGCGCCGGAATTCAAGACCAAGGCGCAGCAGGTCGCCGAACGCCAGGCCAACACCCCGGTCGACAGCTCGACGACCTCGTCGACGACCACCACGGGCACGATGCCCACGACGACCGAGCCGGCCGAATAATCCGGCAGGTTTCCTGACCTCCTTGAGCCCGGTGGCACTCCCTGCGCCGCCGGGCTTTTTCACGTCCGCGCGGTGAGTGGCGGTGGAAACGCTAGTACCAGGCGTCGGCCATGGCCGACTTCTTGCGGTCCATGTAGTCGCAAAGCGCCTCGTCGACGGCGGCATCGAGGGGCGGGGCTTCGTATTCGGCAAGCGTCTTCTTCCACTGGCGGTTCGCGCGGGCTGCCATGTCCGTCGAACCGCACTCCTCGCTCCATTTCTCGAAGGGCTCGTTGTCGGAGAGCGCGGAATCCCAGAACGCCGTCTGGTAGTTGCGCATCGTGTGGCCGCAGCCGAGGAAGTGGCTGCCGGGGCCGACCTCCAGGAAGGCGTCCATGGCGAGCGTGTTGTCGTCGACGGTGACGCCGGCGAGGTAGGAATGCAGCGCGCCGCAGAGGTCGGCGTCCATGACGAACTTCTCGTAGGACATGGAGAGCAGGCCGTCGAGGAAGCCGGCCGAATGCAGGATGAAGTTCGCGCCGCAATGCACGGCCGACAGCATGGACATGAGCCCTTCCTGCATGGCCTGGCCGTCCGGCAGCTTGGAATTGGAGAAATTGCCGGCGCAGCGCAGGGGCAAGCCGAGCCGGCGGGCGAGCTGGCCGACGACCATGGAGCCGATGGCGGGCTCCGGCGTGCCGAAGGTGGGCGAGCCGGAGCGCAGCGACATGGAGGAGAGGAAATTGCCGAAGATGACCGGCGCGCCCTTCCTTTCGAGCTGGGTGAGCGCGCAGCCGGCCAGCGTCTCGGCGAAGGACTGGGCGATGGCGCCGGCATTCGTCACCGGCCCCATGGCGCCGCCGAGGATGAAGGGCACGATGACGGCGGCCTGGTTGGCGCGGGCATAGGCGCGCAGCGACTTCGTCATGGTGCCGTCCCACACGAGCGGCGAGTTGACGTTGACATTGCCGAGGATGACGCAGTTTTCGTCGACGAAACCGGCGCCGAACAGGATGCGCGCCATCTCGATGGAATCCTCCGCGCGCTCCTCCGCCGTGATCGACCCCATGAAGGGACGATCGGAATATCTGATATGGCTGTAGACCATGTCGAGGTGGCGCTTGTTGACCGGAATGTCGACCGGCTCGCAGATCGTTCCGCCGGAATGGTGCAGCCAGGGGCTCGACTGGGCAAGCTTGATGAAATTGCGGAAATCCTCCAGCGTGCCGTAGCGCCGCCCCTTGTCGAGGTCCATGACGAAGGGCGAACCGTAGGCGGGCGAGAAGACGACGTTCTTTCCACCGATCCGGACATTGTTGGCCGGGTTGCGGGCATATTGCGTGAACTCGCTCGGCGCGGAGGCGACGATCTCGCGCAGCATGCCGGGCTCGAAGCGCACGAGATCGCCCTCCACCTTCGCGCCGGCGCGCTTCCAGTGGGCGATGGCGGCGGGGTCGTCGCGGAACTCGATGCCGACCTCGGCGAGGATGCGGTCGGCCGCGTGCTCGATCTTCTGCAGGTTCTCCTCCGAGAGCACGTCATAGGTCGGAATGCCGCGCACGATATAGGGCACGCCCATCGCCTTGGCCGCACCCTCGCGCCGCGCCGGGCGTGCGCCCCTGCCCCGCCGGGCCGGTGTCTCGATCGCCGCTGCCTCGCCCATGCTCGCCTCCATAATCCACGACGAGGCTAGGCGCGAAAAACCCCGCTGTAACGCTGGAAAAAATTATTCGACACTATAAGCTCGAATTATGGAAACCCTGCGCCGCCTGCTTCCCTCCGCCTCCAGCCTCATCATCTTCGAGGCCGCCGGAAGGCACCAGAATTTCACCCGCGCCGCGGGTGAGCTCGGCATGACGCAGGCCGCCGTCTCCTATGCGGTGCGCAACCTCGAGGAACAGCTCGGCGTTTCGCTCTTCCACCGCGTCCACCGCGCCGTCGAGCTCACCGATGCCGGCGAGCGCTTCCACGCGGATGTGACGCTCGGTCTTTCGCGCATCCAGAAATCGGCCGAGGACATCCGCGCCAAGGGGCGCGAGGCGAACGTCACGCTCGCCGCCTCCACCGCCTTCGCCTCGATGTGGATGCTGCCGCGGCTCGCCAAGCTTCGCGCCGACCTGCCGGACATCGACCTCAGGATCCAGACCAGCGTGCGCGATCTCGACCTCGACGAGGAGCCGATACCGCTCGCCATCCGCGGCGGCGATCCGGCGAAATGGCCGCGCTACCATGCCGCGCTGCTCGCGCCGGAGGTGGTCACGGCGGTCGCGAGCCCTGCCTTCGTGGAGAGCCGCGGACATCCGAAGACGCCGGAGGAGCTCCTGAAGCTGCCGCTCATCCATCTGGAGGAGCCGGTGCGGGCGGCCTGCGACTGGCCGGAATGGTTCGCCAGCGCCGGCGTGCGCTATCCCGCGCAGGCCCGGCGGCTCGCGATCAACGACTATGTGCTGGTGATCCAGGCGGTGCTGGCGGGCGAAGGCGTCGCGCTCGGCTGGCAGCACCTCATCGAAGGGCAGGTGCGCTCCGGCGCGCTCGTCACCGTCGGCGGGCACGCGCTGAAGACGGACGACGCCTTTCACGTGGTCTGGCCGCGCTCGCGCGAGCTCAACGGCCCGGCCCGGCGCGTGCGCGACTGGCTGGTAGAGGAAGGCCGGCTGAGCCGGGACGGGACACGAGGCGCGTGAGTTGCGTCGACAGCCACAAATCAAGGGGGATTTGTGCTTTGTCCGATGAGCGCTTAGATTAGAAGCGGTTCGAAGGAAGACGAGCAATGGCAGCGGACGCGATAAGCCTCGATTTTCTTGCCAAGCAGGCAAAGATCCAGATGGACGAGCTGCGTCTCCTGCGAAGGGAGACCGCGGACATGATGCGGCTTCTCAACGCGACCTACGAACTGACGAGAAGGATAGAGCGAAGAGAAACGGAGCTTCGCGACGATCTCGAACTGATGGTCAAAATGGAGCTCGGCGGCTCGTTGGCGAACATCCACACATCGATAGAGAATTCGCTCTCCCGCATCGAGGAAAGCGTCGACGGACTTGCTCGAAGGGTCGATGTCCTCGAAAAGAAACTCTGAGGCGGCGCCTGGAGAGATTCCGATGGAATCCAGCCACCGAAATCTCTCTGGATTCTTGTTTTGCCACATTACCCGACGCCGAAGCGACGCCGCTTCGGCCGGAAATGTCCTAGCGCCGCAGGACCGGCCGCACCTCCTCGTGGAAGAAGCGGAAATAGGAGGTGATCTGCGCCAGCGCATTGGTCGACAGCTTGTACTGGATGCCGAGGCGGCCGTTGCCGAACCAGCGGACCGTGCCGCTGAGGCGGCCAAGCTCCTCGCTCTCGATGGTCACAAGCTGGCCCGGCATGACCTGGATCGGCTTTTCCAGATCGATCGCCATGCCCGAGGGCGACAGGTCGACCACGCGGCCGCGGCTCGTCTGGTGCATCACCCGCACCGTCGCGAAAATACGCACCTTGGAACGATCGGTCGCCCTGACGGGCATATCCTTGATGGTTGTCATCCGTGGCTCCCCTCACGAATTGCTGTACGGGGCCAACCATAGCGCGAGTTCTTTGCAACCCGGCTAAACGGAAACATACAATTTTAGCGAACTGGCTTGTTTGGGGACAGTCCCGCTCAGGACGCTGCCCGGCCTTCGACGGCCACGTAGCGGTCGGCGAGGAAGCGCATGGTCGCGACGGCGTCCGCCGGCTTGCCGTAGAAATAGCCCTGCCCCATGCCGCAGCCGAGCGCCTTCAGCTTCAAGGCCTCGGAGAAATCCTCGATGCCTTCGGCGACGACGGCCAGATCCAGCCCCTCGCACATGGCGACGATCGCCTTGATGATGTGCTCGGACGCCTTGTCGTTGGAGATGCGCGAGACGAAGGCGCGGTCGATCTTCACCTTGTCGAAGGTGAAGTCGCGCAGCCGCCCGAGGCTCGACTGGCCGGTGCCGAAATCGTCGAGCGAGATGCGCACGCCGGCGGCGCGCAGTTCGCCGACGATCTTCTGCGCCGTATCGGCGTCCGTCATCACCGCCGTCTCGGTGATCTCCAGTTCCAGCCGGCGCGGATCGAGGCCGACGCGGTTGAGGATCGCCAGCGTGTTGAAGGCGGTCTTCGGGTCCATGAGCTGGGCCGAAGAGAGGTTGAAGGACAGGAAGAGTTCCTTCGGCCACGACAGGGCCGCCTCCGCCGCCTTGCGCAGCAGCGTGTCGGAGAGGGCATCGATGAAGCCGCGCTCCTCGGCGAGCGGCACGAAGACGGCGGGCGAGACATAGCCGAGATCGGCGTCGCACCAGCGCGCCAGCGCCTCGAAGCCGACGACCGTGTCGTCGCGCAGGCTGACGATCGGCTGGAAATGCACGTCCACCTCGTTGGCGATGATGGCGTTGCGCAGCGCCTGTTCGAGCTGCGTGGCGCGCTTCATCTCCTGGGCGATCTCCTGCGAATAGACGGTGATCTGCCCGCGGCCGCGGCGCTTGGAGCGGTAGAGCGCGGTGTCGGCGCTCTTCAGGAGCTCGGTGAAATCCTCGCCGGCGAAGGGATAGATGGCGAAGCCGAAGGAGGCGGAAAGGCGCACGTTGCGGTCGCCGAGGTCGAAGGGGGCGGACAGCACCTCGCGCAGCATCTGGCCGATCTTCTCCGCGCCCTTGCGCTCGAAGACGAGCGGCAGCACGAAGGCGAACTCGTCGCCGCCGTGGCGGGTGACGGTCGCGCCGTCCGGAACGCAGGCCTTCAGCCGGTGCGCGACCTGGCAGAGGATCTCGTCCCCGGCGCGCGGGCCGAACAGGTCGTTGATGGGCTTAAAGCCGTCGAGGTTGGCGATGCCGATGGCGAAGGGAGCCGGGTCCTCCTCGCGCTCCTTGGCGATCTGGCGCACCTTGTCGCGCAGGCGGTAGAGGTTGCCGAGCCCGGTCAGCGGGTCGGTATAGGCCATGGCATGGAGGTCAGTCTGGGAAACATCCAGCGCCGCATGATCAGCAGACTTCATCAATGATTTCCCGTACTTGTACCCGACCTCCGACGATTGCTCCACGATGAGGCATGACCGTTAACAAATGCATAGCAAGCAATCGTCAGTCCTGCCCTCAAGCCTCCCCATTTCTGGGGAGTTGACCGCCCCTTCTCAACTTATGCGACAGATTTCTCCGGTTCCCTGGCGGCATAGCGCCGGTAGATGGCCTCGATCATGTCGGGGCTGACCGGCTTGGTGATGTAGTCGTCCATGCCGGCGTCCATGCAGTTCTGCATGTCGACGTTGAGCGCCTGGGCGGTGACGGCGACGATGGGCGTATGGGTTCCCGTCAGCTTCTCGGCCTCCCGGATCTCCTTCGCCGCGTCGATGCCGTTCATCACGGGCATGGAAATGTCCATCAGCACGAGGCGCGGCTGGTGCTTGCGCCAGAGCATCACCGCCTCCTCGCCGTTCTCGGCGATGCGGTGCGAGATGCCCATGCCTTCGAGGATCTGCGAGAAGACGAACTGGTTGATCTGGTTGTCCTCGGCGACGAGCACTTCCACGTCGCCGATGGCCGCCGGCAGCATGGTGGTGATGTCCGTGGCGATGTACCAGTCGTCGACAAGCGAGGCGGGCGTGACGATGTCGCCGAGCGGCGAGGCGTTCTGCGACAAAAGCTCGTGCTCCTCGACGAGGACGCGCATGAAATCCGGGCCGATGCCGTCCGGCGCGATCAGCCGGGTGGCGATGCCGCGGCCGTTATCGCTGATGGCCTCGTGGCCCGGCAGGTTGTCGTCGATGACGACGAGGTCGATCGAAAGCCCGTGGCTGGCGGCAAGGGCAAGGAAGGCGTCGTGCTCCTCGACGCTGGCGACGGCGCAGCAATCGGCGCCGCGCGCCTTGAACTCGCTGACGAGGATGTCCTCGATGCGCGGATTGGGCGTGGCGACGAGGATGCGCTTGCCGGCCGCCGCCCGCACATCCTCGGTGCCCAGCTGCTCCAGCAGCAGCCGGCGTTCCGCGTCGCGCACGGGATCGAAGCAGTTCTGCCCTTCCACGAAGCCGCCCGGCACCCGCAGGAACGCATCCCCCTCGTCCGACACCGCCCTGTTGCCGGCCACGAGCGCCGTCACGTCCTCCATGACCGTCACGACGGCATGATGGCCCGGCGCGCCGATGCGGTACTTGCGGGTGATGGCGTAGAAATCGGAGCCGTCGGCGCCGATGACGTGTTCCGGCTGGGTGAAGGGCTCGCCCGTTTCCAGCACCATGCGGTCGCTGCGCTCGATGCGCTCGGCGTTCTCCGCATCGGCAAGGTCCCAGACCGTGCGGCCGAGAATGCCGTCGGCATTGGCATTGTAGATCGCGCAGAAGGCCTTGTTCACCGCGATATAGGTGAGGTTGCGGTCCTTGATGACCACCGGCGAGGGCAGGGTCTCGAGGATTTCCTCCGTGAGCGCCACGCGATCGAGATCCGAGCGCCACTGCTCTTCCTGCTTCTTCTGCTCGGACACGTCGACGAGCGTCGTCACGTTGTAGCCGTTCGGCAGGCGGCGCTTGCGGAAATGGATCCAGCGGTCGCGGCCGAGCCGCTCGATCGCGTCGTACTGCTCGCGCCAATGCGCAGAAATCTGGTTCGAGATCCACTCCTCGCGGTTCACCGCCCTGTGGCGCTGCTCGGGCGCGATGCCGTAGCGCACGCCGCTGTCGAAGATGGCGCCGAGCACGGCGCGCAGCCGCGTGCCGGGCTTGAGCGTGTCGGCGGGAATCGGGAAATAGCGGAGAACCTGGCGGCTGGCGAAGACGAGGCAATCGTCCCTGTCGTAGACGATCACGGCGGCGGCGAGGATATCGCACGCGGCCTCGAACATTCCCAGCCGGATGTGCGCGTCTGACGACGCTACATCATTCATGGTGGCATTCCTCGCCTGTCTGGCATTCCCGGAAACATGCTGATCGGTGCTCGCGCACCTTGGACTTTGGGGAATGACAGCGGCCAGCGACGCTGAAATTGTCCGCCGGGAGACCGGCCGGCTTGTGCTCATACAAGCGCCAGGGCACGTTGGCAGCATTTTATTAAAGCCTGATTAAACGATTCCGGCCCGCGGGTGCGCACGAGGGCGGGATAAGCCAAGTTGCCACTGGCGGGCGGCCGGCGAATCCGCGAAAATAGCCGCATGACCATCAGGCAGCTTTCCGAAACCCTCATCAACCAGATCGCCGCCGGCGAAGTGATCGAACGGCCGGCAAGCGCTGCCAAGGAACTGATCGAGAACGCGCTGGACGCCGGCGCGACGCGCATCGAGATCGCCACGGCCGGCGGCGGCAAGACGCTCCTGCGCGTCACCGACAACGGCAGCGGCATGACGCCGGCCGACCTCGAAATGGCGATCCGCCGGCACTGCACCTCCAAGCTCGACAAGGACCTCCTCGACATCCGCACGCTCGGCTTCCGCGGCGAGGCGCTGCCCTCCATCGGCTCCGTCGCGAAGCTCTCGCTGCTCAGCCGCACGGCGGAGGCGGGCGAAGGCGCGATCATCAGCGTGACGGGCGGCAGGGTGGAGCCGGTCCGGCCGGCCGCCGCCAACCGCGGCACCGTGGTGGAGGTGCGCGACCTGTTCTTCGCTACGCCCGCGAGGCTCAAGTTCCTCAAGAGCGAGAAGGCCGAGGCCTCGGCGATTTCCGACGTGGTGCGGCGCATGGCGATCGCCTTTCCGCATGTGCGCTTCGTGCTGTCCGGCTCCGACCGCACGACGCTGGAGTTCCCGGCGACCGGCACGGACCGGCTCGCCCGCATCGCGCAGGTGCTCGGGCGCGATTTCCGCGACAACGCCATCGAGATCGACGCCGAGCGCGAGGGCGTGCGGCTGACCGGCTTTGCCGGCGTGCCGACCTTCAACCGCGGCAACAGCCTCAACCAGTTCGCCTTCGTCAACGGACGGCCGGTGCAGGACAAGCTCGTCTGGTCGGCGCTGCGCGGCGCCTATGCCGAGACCATCCCGCACGGGCGCTATCCGGTCGCCGTGCTCGCCGTCGAGATCGACCCGGCGCTGGTCGACGTCAACGTGCATCCGGCCAAATCCGACGTGCGCTTCCGCGATCCCGGCCTCGTGCGCGGCCTCATCGTGGGAGCGATCCGCGAGGCGCTTGCCCGCGAGGGCGACCGGGCCTCCACCACCGGGGCCGCCGGGCTGATGCGCGCCTTCCGGCCGGAAGCGGCGCGGCCCTCCGCGCCGTGGACGCCCGCCGCCTCGCCCTATCGCCCCTTCGAGGCCGCGGCGCCCGCCCCGTTCCGCGAGCGGCAGGCGGGCTTTGCCGAATTCGCCGCGCCCTCGGCGCGCAGCGAGCCGGCCTTCACGCCGCCGGCCGCCGCAAGGGAAGAGGAGCCGCCGCAGCGCCACCCGCTCGGCGCGGCGCGGGCGCAGCTGCACGAGAACTATATCGTCGCGCAGACCGAGGACGGGCTGGTGATCGTCGACCAGCACGCGGCGCACGAAAGGCTCGTCTTCGAGGCCATGCGCAATGCGCTGCATTCGCGCCCGGTTCCGGCGCAGGCGCTGCTGATCCCCGAGATCGTCGACCTGCCGGAGGACGATTGCGACCGGCTCGTCTCGCATGCCGAGGAGTTCGCCAAGCTCGGCCTCACCATCGAGCGCTTCGGCCCCGGCGCGGTGGCGGTGCGCGAGACGCCGGCCATGCTCGGCGAGATGGACGCGGCCGGCCTCATCCGCCAGCTCGCCGACGAACTGGCGGAATGGGACACGGCGAGCGGGCTGAAGACCAAGCTCGAATATCTGGCGGCGACGATGGCCTGCCACGGCTCGGTGCGCTCCGGCCGGCGCATGCGGCCGGAGGAGATGAACGCGCTCCTGCGCCAGATGGAGGCGACACCCGGCTCCGGCCAGTGCAACCACGGGCGCCCCACCTACATCGAATTGAAGCTTTCCGACATCGAGCGCCTGTTCGGCAGGAGCTGAAGCGGTTCCGGCAGGATCGCGCCGGGCGGAGACCCGCGAAAATGCTGGATATTTGCCGGTCGCCGCGATATGGCATGACAGGCATATGACACGGATGTTGAAGTCGATGATGAACCGTTTTGAAGGTCGCGGCAGCCGCGAAGCGAAGATCCGCTATCTCGACGGCGATTTCCAGATCCTGATGCCTGGCTCCCATGTCATCTGCGCGATGACCGGCGAGACGATCCCGGTCGACGAACTGCGCTACTGGAGCGTTGCGCGGCAGGAGCCCTATGCCAGCTGCGCCGCCTCGCTGGAGGCGGAAAAGCGCGCGGGCGCGCTGCCGAGGCAGAAGAGGCAGTAGGCAGTAGGCAGTAGGCAGTAGGCAGTAGGCAGTAGGCAGTAGGCAGTAGGCAGTAGGCAGTAGAGGCTGCCGAAAGGTGCGAGGGCGTCAATCCCTATTGGCTAATGCCTAATGCCTACTGGCTAGTCCCCATTGGCTGCTTCCTGATTCCGGCCAGCCTGCGCCGCCTCGCATTCGCAATCGCCGCATCGATGATCGCGTCCGGTCCCTTCGGGTCGTCGAAGCGGATTTCCACCTCGATCACCCGGCTCTTTTCCCTCAGTTCCTCCGAACGGCCGTGGCCGCCGGCGAGCCGCACGCTGTCCTTCGCCGTGGTGACGAGCCGGTAGCCGTGCGCCTCGGCATGGTCGAGGATGTCCGCGACCTCGTCGTCGCTGAGATGGTGATGGTCGGGGAAGCCGCGGGTGACGTAGAGATGCGCGCCCGTCTCGTCGACGGTGCGGATGAACTTTTCGTTGTCCGCGATGCCCGACCAGGCCATGACGGCCTGGTCCTTGAGGTCGCCCGCCGCGACGGTGACGAGCGTGGCCGGATGGATGGCCTTGCCGGCGCGCGCCGCCTGGCGGATCAGCCGGTCGGCCGCATCGCCGTCGCCGATCGCAAGCAGGGCGCTTGCCTGCCGCATCTGCTCGGATATCGGCGCGCGCACCGGCCCGCCCGGCACGAGATGGCCGTTGCCGATGCCGCGGCGCGTGTCGATGACCAGCAGCGCATAATCGAAGACGAGCCGCGCGCTCTGGAACCCGTCGTCCATGATGATGAGGTCGGCGCCCTCCTCCACCAGCTTCTGCGCGCCCTTCACCCGCTTGCGCGAGATGACGGTTAGCGCCTCGCGGGCGAGCAGCAGCGGTTCGTCGCCCACCGCGCGGGCGCGGTGGTGGTGCGGATCGACGACGGTCGTCACGTCGAGCGAGCCGCTGTAGCCGCGGGAGAGGAAACCGGGCCTCAGCCCGCGCGCCTTGGCGGCGCGGGCGAGCGCGATCGCCGTCGGCGTCTTGCCGGCCCCGCCGACCGTGAAATTGCCGACGCAGATGACGGGCACCGGCACCTCGGCGCGGCGGCCCTTGCGCATGCGATGGCCGGCAATCAGGCCGTAGAGGCGCGAGACCGGCCAGAGCGCATAGGCCCGCCAGTCCGGCTTCGTCCACCAGAACGGCGGCGCTTCACTTACCATTCGATCCCCCGCGGGCGCTTCTGCCCGGTCGCTGCGGCCCCAAGAAACGTGAAAAGTCGAGGAAGATCAACTGCGGGAAATGGCCTCAGGGGGCGTACGCGCGTGCTCACGCCGCCGGCCGGGCGGCGGCCGCCTCGGGAAAGAGCGGGAGGAGCTCGGTGATGTCGTTGAGGCAATAGTCGCAGGCCCCGGACAGGGATTGCCGCGAGCCGGTTCCCGTCAGCACGGCGACGGTGAGGCCGGCGCCGGCGTTGCGGCCCATGTGAAGGTCGTGGTTGTTGTCGCCGACGACGGCGACCTGGTGCGGCTTGAGGCCGGTCGCCGCGCAGAAGCCGAGCACCATGCCGGGCTCGGGCTTCACGCCGAAACCGCTGTCATAGCCCGCGACATAGTGCAGGTAGCCCTCGAAGCCGAAGCGCCTGGCGGTCGCACGGATCGAGGCCTCGTTGTCGCTGGAGGCGACGCCGAGCCGATAGCCGCGGGCGTGCATGGCGGCGAAGAAGGCGGCTAGGTCGGTGACGGCGACGGCAAGCTCGGCGGAATTGGCGAAGAGGCCGTCGAAATGCTCGGTCAGCGCTTCGACCGCAAAGGGCGAGCCGGCGGCGACCATGCCCGCGGCGATCTCCACCGTGTTGCCGGCGGCAAGCAGGCTGTCCGGCGTGACGTGGCCGGTATCCGGGTCCATGCCGCCCGCGACGAGCAGCGTGCGGGCAAGCGCCTCGTCGCCCGCCGCGGCGATGCGGGCGAGCTCGTAGTTCACCGGCACCCAGCTCCTGGCATAGTCGAGCAGCGTTCCGTCCTTGTCGAAGAGGATGCCGGAGATGGTCGCTGCCTTGCTCATGTCCCGTCCTTTCAGGAGGTCTGGCGCGGATGGAGCCGCGCCTTGACGGTAAGCGGGTTGATATAGGGCTCCAGCCCCTTGATCGTGGCGCGCAGCGCGCCGCGCATCTCCTGCACGGTCTCCTGCCCCGCCTCGATCATGCGCTTGCGCGTCTCGTCGTTCATCAGGAGATAGTGCACGCCCTTGGCCAGCATCTCGACGTCGCGCACCATCTTGGCGCTGCCGCTGCGGGCGAGCTGCTGGTAGGCCTCGCGGAAGTTCTGCACGTTGGCGCCCGACAGGATCGCGCAGCCGAGCATCGCCGGTTCCAGCGGGTTCTGCCCGCCCTCGGCGAAGAGCGAGCGGCCGACGAAGGCGATCTCCGTCATGCGCAGGTAGAGCCCCATCTCGCCGATCGTGTCACCGAGGAAGATGTCCGTCTCGGGCGTCAGCGGATCGCCCAGCGTGCGGCGGGCGACCTTGAGGCCGCGGGCCGTCAGCATGTCGGCGATGGCGTCGCCGCGCTCGGGATGGCGCGGCACGATGATGGTGAGCAGTCCCGTGCGCTCCTTCAGCACCCGGTGCACGTTGCCGGCCGCCGCCTCCTCGCCCTCGAAGGTCGATATCGCCGCCCAAGTGCGGCGCGTCCCGATCTGGTCGAGATAGGATTTCAGCACGGCCGGGTCGGCCGGCGGCGCATCGGTGTCGACCTTGAGGTTGCCGGATACCATGACCGGCAGGGCGCCGAGCGTGCGGAACCGGTCGGCATCGACCTCCGACTGGGCGATGACGAGCGCGAAGTTCTCGAAGAGCGCGTCGGCGAAGGCATGCCGGCGCTTCCAGCGCGGGAAGGAGCGGTCCGAGATGCGGCCGTTCACCAGCACCTGCGGGATGTGGCGCCTGCCGAGCTCCAGAATGGTCATCGGCCAGATTTCCGACTCCGCCATGATGGCCAGGTCGGGATGCCAGTATTCGAGGAAGCGGCTGACCGCCGGCTTTAGGTCGAGCGGCACGTATTGATGGATGACGTCGGAGCCGAGGCGGTTCTCGACGACCCTGGCGGAAGTGACGGTGCCGGTGGTGAGCACGACGGCTATACCGCGGCGGCGCACTTCCTTGATCAGCGGCACGATCGCATTGGTCTCGCCGACGCTCGCGGCATGGAACCACACGAGGGGGCCCGCGGGGCGCTCGACGCTCGCGATGCCGTAGCGCTCGCGGCGGCGGGACCGCTCCTCCTTGCCCTTGGCCGCACGGAGCGCGAGATAGGGGCCGACGACCGGATAAAGCGCGACGCCGCCCCAGCGGTAGAGCGAAAGCGCGGCGCGGGCGAGCCGTCTGCTCATCGGCGGAATACCTTCCTGGCGGCGTTGGAGGTGTCGAAGATCATGGAGGCCGGTCTTTCTGTCCGGCGCGGCCGGGCCGCGCGGGACGGTGGCGGGGAAGGCGCTCAGTCCTGCTGCGGATCCAGGAGACGGTGCATGTGCACGATGAAGTAGCGCATGTGCGCATTGTCGACGGTCTGCTGGGCCTTCGCCTTCCAGGCCGTCAGCGCGCTGGCATAATCGGGAAAGATTCCGACGATGTCGAGATTGTCGAGGTCGCGGAACTGGACGTCCTTGAGGGTCTTCAGTTCGCCGCCAAACACGAGATGGAGAAGCTGTTTCGGTTCGATCGAGTCGGTCATGTCTCTCTCTTTTGTTCTTTCGCAACTCCGGCGGAAAACCGGTTTGCGCTTTTTTCAGCAGTTGCTTCATTGTGCCGATTCCGGCAGACGGTTTGCGGTATTCCGCATGAAAGGTCAATGGTCGGCGAGGTGCCGGGAAGCCTCCACAAGCCCTGAAAGCCGGGACAGGCCGGCCGCGCACAGCGTCTCGTGGCTGACGGTCGGCCGGTTGTAGGAAAGCGGCTTGCCGTCGAGCGTCACGAGCGAGCCGCCGGCCCGCGACAGGATGAGGTCGGCCGCCGCCAGGTCCCAATCGTGCGAATTGCGCTTCACCAAAGTGGCATCGATGCGTCCGTCCGCCACCATGGCGAGGCGATAGGCGAGCGAGGGCACATGCGAGATGCGGTGCACGCCGCCCGACATGTGGCGGTCGATGCCGTGCGCCATGTCCTCGGGCGCTGCCATGCGCATCGGGCGCGCCGCATCCGGCCCGGTCGCGGCGATCGGCTGGCCGTTCTTCAGCGCCGGCCTGTCCAGCGCCGCGGTGAAGAGCTCGTCGAGCGAGGGGGCGAAGAGTACGCCGGCGACCGGGCGGCCCCCGTGCACCACGGCGGCGCTGACGCACCAGATGTCCTTGCCGGCGATGAAGGCGCGCGTGCCGTCGATCGGGTCGATGACGAAGACCGTCTCGCAATCGAGCCGGCCGGCGTCGTCGTCCGTCTCCTCCGACAGCCAGCCGTAGTTCGGCCGGGCGGAGAGCAGCTCCTTCTTGAGGATGTCGTTGGCGGCGAAATCGGCCGCGCTCACCGGCGAGCGGCCGCCGTTCTTCCACCAGACGTCCGGCCCCTTGCGGAAGAAATCGAGCGCCCGGGCGCCCGCAAGCCGCGCGGCGCCGACGAGAAGATCGAGATCGGCGGTCCAGGCGGAGGCGGGGCTGGGCATGGCGTCACTTCCCGGCAAGCGTCATGCCTTCGATGGCGAGCGTCGGCGCGGCGGTGCCGAAGGAGCGGTCGATGTCGTTCGCCGGCGTGATGCGCAGGAACATGTCGGCGAGGTTGGAGGCGACCGTCACCTCCGAGACCGGGAAGGTCAGCTCGCCGTTCTCGATCCAGTAGCCGGAGGCGCCGCGGCTGTATTCGCCCGTCACCATGTTGACGCCCTGGCCGATCAGCTCGGTGACGTAGAAGCCGGTGCCGACGGAGCGGATGAGGTCCTGCGGGGAGATGTCGCCGGGCTCCAGCGCAAGGTTGGTGGACGCCGGGTTCACCGCGGTTCCGCCGCGCACGCCGCGGCCGTTGGTCCTGAGGCCGAGCTCGCGGGCGGTGGAGGTGGAGAGGAACCAGTGCTGCAGCACGCCGTCCTCGATCATGGCGAGGCGCTTTCCGGTGATGCCCTCGCCGTCGAAGGGCCGGGAGGAAGGTCCCCGCACGATCAGCGGATCGTCGGTGACGGTCAGCCCCGCCTTGAGCACCTGCCGGCCCATGCGGTCGCGCAGGAAGCTGGTCTTGCGGGCGACGGAGGCACCGTTGATCGCGCCGGCGATGTGGCCGGCGATGCCGCGCGCCACGCGGGGATCGTAGACGACGGTGACGTTCTTCGCCGTCGGCACCTGGCGCGGGTTGAGGCGCCGTACGGCGCGCGCCGCCGCCTCGCGGCCGATCTCCTGCGCATCGCGCAGCTCGGCGAAGTAGAGGCTCGAATCGAAATCGTAGTCGCGCTCCATCTTCGTGCCCTCGCCGGCGATCACGCTGACGGAGCGGCCGAAGCGGCTGGCGCTGTAGGCGCCGGAAAAGCCGTGCGAGGTGGCGAGCACGAGGCCGCCCATGCCGGCGGAGGCGCCCGCCCCGCCGGAATTCGTGACGCCGGAGACGGCGAGCGCCGCCGCTTCCGCGGCAAGCGCGGCCTCCGTAAGCTCGTCGGCGGAAACTTCGGTCGGGTCGTAAAGGTCGAGGTCCGGCCATTCCCTGGCAAGATCCGCCTCGTCGGCGAGCGTGGCGTAAGGGTCCTCCGGCGAGGCCTTGGCCATGGCGACGGCGCGCTCGGCGAGCACCTTGAGGTCGAAGCCCGGATTGGCCGAGACGCTGGCGACGCGCCGGCCGACGAAGACGCGCAGCGAGAAGTCGTCGCTCTCGGACGATTCGGTGCCCTCGACCTTGCCGAGCCGTACGCTGACCGACGAGGAGCGGCCCCGGACGACCACGGCATCGGCCCCATCCGCCCCTGCCTGGATGGCGCGGTCGATGAGCTCGCCGGCGCGCGCGAGAAGGCTTGCGGAATCGATCGTCTCTGACATGACTTGGCCTTTCTTTGCTGCCCCATTTATTGTGCGCCGGCACGGGCATCAAGGGCAGGCGCGCCTTTTTTGCCCGGTCCGGTCCCCTCGAAGAAAGCCTTCCGCATGACCTATACCCACAGCCCGTACAGCGAGGTCCTCATGATGCTCGGCGGCGCGCTTCTCGCCGCGCCGATCTTCAAGCGGCTCGGGCTCGGCACCATCCTCGGCTATCTCGCCGCCGGCGTGGTCATCGGCCCGATCCTGCACCAGATCCGCGACGGCGAGGAGCTTCTGGGCGTCGCCGAGCTCGGCGTCGTCTTCCTGCTGTTCCTGATCGGGCTGGAGCTGAAGCCCTCGCGCCTGTGGGCGATGCGGCACGACATCTTCGGGCTCGGCATCGCGCAGGTGGCGGCGACCGGGCTCGTGCTTGCCGGGCTCGCCTGGCTCTTCGGCCTCGAACGGTGGGACGGGGCGCTGATCATCGGCTTCGGCCTTGCGCTTTCCTCCACCGCCTTCGCCATGCAGATCCTCGACGAGCGGGGCGACACCAACACGCGCTACGGCCAGCGCGCCTTCTCCATGCTGCTCCTGCAGGACCTCGCCATCGTGCCGCTGCTGGCGCTGATCCCGCTGCTCGCCGAGCAGGCGCCGGAGGACACGACCACCGCCTTCCAGGACTTCCTCGTCGCCGTCTCCGCCATCGCCGCCCTGCTGGTCGCCGGCCGCTACCTGCTCAACCCGCTGTTCCAGGTCATCGCCCGCACCGGCGCGCGCGAGGCGATGATCGCGGCGGCGCTCTTCGTCGTGCTCGCCGCCGCCATGCTCCTGCAGATGGCCGGCCTCTCCATGGCGATGGGCGCCTTCCTTGCCGGGGTGCTGCTCGCCGATTCCTCCTACCGCCACGAATTGCAGGCGGATGTGGAGCCCTTCCGCGGCATCCTGCTCGGCCTCTTCTTCATGGCCGTCGGCCTGTCGCTGCATCTCGACGTGATCTTTTCCAGCTGGCTAACGATCCTCGTCGCCACGCCCGCCGTCATGCTGGTGAAGAGCCTCGTCATCTACGCCCTCTGCCGCTTCACCGGCTCCCCGCACAACGATGCCGTGCGCATCGCGCTGGTGCTGCCGCAGGGCGGCGAATTCGGCTTCGTGCTGTTCACCGCGGCCTCCGCCGCCGGCATCTTCTCCGGCGGGCTCGCCTCGCTGCTGATCGCCATCGTCACCGTCTCCATGGCGCTGACGCCGATCGCCGCCGCCCTCTCGCGCTTCCTGCTCGTCGAGGACGCGGCGGAGGAGATGGAGGAGGATTTCGAGGGCGCGGGCGCGGACGTGCTGATGATCGGCTTCTCGCGCTTCGGGCAGATCGCCGCGCAGATCCTGCTCGCCGGCGGGCGCGAGGTCACCGTCATCGACCATTCGACGGACCGCGTGCGCCAGGCGGCAAGCTTCGGCTTCCGCATCTATTTCGGCGACGGCACACGCAAGGACGTGCTGCGCGCGGCCGGCATCGAGCGGGCCAAGATCGTCGCCGTCTGCACGCAGGGCAAGGCAACCACCGACCGCATCGTCGACCTCGTGCAGTCGGAATATCCGAACGCCACGCTCTTCGTGCGCTCCTACGACCGCGTGCACACCCTGTCGCTGCGCGCCCGCGGCGTACAGCACGACGTGCGCGAGACCTTCGAATCCGCCCTCGTCTTCGGCCGCGAGACGCTGGAGGAGCTGGGCGTCGAGCCCGACGCCGCGCTGGCGATCAGCGACGACATCCGCCGGCGCGACGTGGCGCGGCTGGAATTGCAGGCGGTCGAGGGGATTTCGGCCGGTCGGCACATGCTGCATTCCAAGCCGGTGACGCCGGAGCCGCTGGTGAAGCCGAAGAAGAAGCAGGCGGACGAGGAGGAGGTCTAGCCGAGGGTGGACAGCTTCCCGTCGAGCGCCCGTTTCAGCTCGTCGCGGATGCCGGCGGAGGCGGCGAGCACCTCCTCGGCCTTGACGAAGTCGAGCACCCGGAAGCGGCCGACATCCGGCCGCAGGAAGATGTCCGGCGCGCTCCTTTCGAGCTTCAGCGTGACGATGGAGCGCATGGTGAGCTGGGTAGCGCCGTAGAGGCTGTCGATGCTGTTCGGCAGGTCCGCCGTGCCGGCCGGCGGATGGCCGATGACGTCGACGCCGATGGTGATGTCGGCCTTGCCGGCGAGATGGTCGAAGGGCACCGGATTCCAGAGGCCGCCGTCGATCATCACGCGGCCGTCGATCACCACCGGGCGGAAGACGGCCGGCAACGCGGCGGAAGCGGCGATGGCCGGCAGCAGCGGGCCGCTTTCGCGCACGCACTCGCACTGGGCGTAATAATCCGACGCGATGACCTTCAGCGGGATGCCGAGCGCCTCGAAGGTCTCCGGCAGGCGGTCCGGCAGGAAGGCCTTCAGCACGCGCTCCAGATTGAACTGCCCGACGCGGAAACCGCCGGCGACGACGTCGGAAAAGCGCGTCGGGCGCAGGCTCCAGAGCCGGTTCATGATCTGGCTGGGGCGGCCGACCGCGGCGAGCGTGTGCTCGCGGATCTCCCTGCCGGTCATGCCCGCGGCCATGGCGGCGCCCATGATGGCACCGATAGAGGCGCCGGCGATCAGCACCGGGCGGATGCCGAGTTCGTCCAGCACCTCGATGACATGGATGTGGGCAAGCCCCCGCGCGCCGCCGCCGCCGAGCGCAAGCGCGACGGTCGGCCCGCCCGCCCGCGGATGTTCAACGGAAACGAGGGCACCGGTCATCGCTCGGGTCTCCTGCGCAGGCCCGGACTGTCAGCCGGGCCGATAGCGGTGGAAATGCATGCGCGTATCGCCGAAAGTGCGAACCTCCAGGGGCTCGAAACCGTCGACGGCGGCAGGCTGAATATCGGCACGCTCCTCGAGGATCGCAAGGGCGCCGTCGACGAGCCAGCCGCCGCGCGCCGCCGCATCGAGCGCGCGCTCGCCGAGGCCCTGCGCATAGGGCGGATCGGCGAAGAGCAGATGGAACGGCTCCATCGTGCCGATGCCGCCGAGCGACGTGGCGTCACGCCTGAAGATCTTGGCCCGGCCGATCACGCCGAGCGCTTCTATATTGGAATGCAGGAGCCCCCTGCCCTCGACGCCCTGCTCGACGAAGAGCACGGCGCGCGCCCCGCGCGAGAGCGCCTCCAGCCCGACGGCGCCCGTTCCGGCGAAGAGATCGAGCACGCGCGTGCCGTCCAGCGCCTCCGGATAGGTGTGCGACAGGATGTTGAACAGGCTCTCGCGCGTGCGGTCCGTCGTCGGGCGGATGGCGTCCGACTTCGGCGTCGCCAGCGTCCGGCCGCGAAACTCTCCGCCGACGATCCGCACGGGCGCTTACTTCCCCTTGCCGCGCGGCCGCCCGCCGCCCGGCTTGCCGCCGAAGGACTTGCCGCCGGGCTTTCCGCCGAACGGCTTGCCGGCGTCACGGCGCGGCGGACGATCCGAAAAGGCGCGGCCGCCCTCGGCACGGGGCTTGCGATCGCCGCGCGCCGGGCGGTCGCCGAAATCGCGGGACGCGCGTTCGTCCCCGGCACCGGAACGCTTGCGGCCGAAGCCGCCGCGGCCGCCTTCGTCGCGGTCGCGCTTCTCCGGCTCGGTGGCGCGGATCCACTCGCCGTCCTCGTCGCGCGTCTTCAGGATGCGCGGCTTGTCGGCCTTGCCGCCCGCGGGGCCGCGGGCCGGGCCCTTGCGGTCCGGATCGAACTTCTGGGCCGGGCGGGCCAGCGCGCCCTCGGCGGTGCGGCCGTAGCGCTTGCCCTTCGGCGCGCCTTCCGGGCGCTGGCGCGGCGCGCGCTTCACGCCTTCGGAAGCCTCCGCCTTCTTCTCGGCCACCGGACGGGCGCCGGGCGCCATCCAGACATTGGATTTGCGGGCGCGGCCGCCGGGCTCGCGCTTCGGCCTGGCCTCCGACCGGTCGTCGTCGCGCCCGCGCGGCTCGCGCGACTTGTCGGCGAAACGGTCGTCGCGCCTGGTGTCGAGGCGCGCGCGGGCCTTCTCGCGGCGCTCGGCCGGCTTTTCGCCGCGGGCCGGCCTTTCGGCGTCACGGGTCTTCTTCACCGGCGCCTCGTCCTCCTCCTCGGCCGCCTTGCGGTCGAACAAGGGCGCGTCGAAATTCGCCTTGGACTGCTCGATGAGGCGCGGACCCAGCTGGTCGCGCAGCGTGCGGCCGCGGATTTCCTGGGCATGGCCCTCCGGCAACTCGCCGAGCTGGAAGGGGCCGTAGGAAATGCGGATCAGGCGGTTCACGTCGAGGCCGAGCGCGCCGAGCACGTTCTTGACCTCGCGGTTCTTGCCTTCGCGCAGGCCGAGGGTGAGCCAGACGTTCGAGCCCTGCACCTTGTCGAGCGTCGCGTCGATCGCGCCGTAGAGCACGCCGTCGACGGCGATGCCTTCCTTCAGCTTGTCGAGGTCGGCCTGCTCGATCTTGCCGTGGGCGCGCACGCGGTAGCGCCGCAGCCAGCCGGTCGTCGGCAGCTCCAGCATGCGGGCAAGGCCGCCGTCGTTGGTGAGCAGCAGGAGCCCCTCGGTGTTGATGTCGAGGCGGCCGACGGACATGACGCGCGGCAGGTCCGCGGGCAGGTTCTCGAAGACGGTCGGCCGGCCTTCCGGGTCGGCATTGGTGGTCACGAGGCCGGCGGGCTTGTGATAGAGCCAGAGGCGCGTGCGCTCGATGCCGCGGACCTGCTCGCCGTCGACCTCGATATGGTCGGCGAAGGTGGCGTTGAAGACGGGCGTGTCCAGCACCTTGCCGTTCACGCTGACGCGGCCCTCCATGATCATGCGCTCGACATCGCGGCGCGAGGCGACGCCCGCGCGCGCCAGGAGCTTGGAGATGCGCTCGGGCGCAAGCTCGGCGCCCGCGGACGCGGCCGGCGCCGGTCTTTCGGCGCGGGCGGGCCTGGCGTCACGCGCGGGCTTGCCGGCGAAGGGCTTGCCGCCCTGCTTGCCGGCGGGGAAGGGTTTCTTGCCCGCGGCCGCCGAAGCGGCGCCACGCGGCTTGGTATTGCGGCCCGCGGGCTTGGCGCCCGGCCGTTTTAGCTTGTCTTTGGATGTCATTTGTGCTGCCTGCGTTTTGCCGTGTCCTATCAGGTCAGGCGTCCGGGGTTAAGAGGAATTCGTGCCCGTCATGACAAATCGCTTCATGGAGATCGCGCTTGCCGAGGCCCGCGCCGCCGGCGCGCGGGGCGAGGTGCCGGTCGGCGCGGTGCTGGTGCTGGACGGGGCGGTCGTCGCGCAATCCGGCAACCGGACGCGGGCGGAAAACGACGTGACCGCCCATGCCGAGGTCGCCGTCATCCGCGAAGCCGCGCGCAAGCTGGGGCAGGAACGGCTGGCGGGCGCCGACCTCTACGTGACGCTCGAGCCCTGCACGCTCTGCGCGGCGGCCATTTCCTTCGCCCGCATCCGCCGGCTCTATTACGGCGCGGAAGACCCGAAGGGGGGCGCGGTGGACAATGGCGTGCGCTTCTTCGCCCAGCCGACCTGCCACCATGCGCCGGACGTCTATTCCGGCATCGGCGGCGTGGAGGCGGCAGAGATTCTCAAGGACTTCTTCAAGGAAAGGCGTGATCCCTGATGTCTCTCGCCCTCATCCTCGCCACCGTCGCTTTCCTCGCCCTCATGTCGGCCCTCGCCGCGCGCCGCATCGCGCCCGGTGCAGAACGCCTCACCATGCAATGGAAATGGGACGGCAGGCCGAACTGGTCCCTGCCGCGAAATGCGGCCCTCGCCTTCACGCCGGCCTTCGCGGCCATCGTGCTTGCCATCGTGGCGGCGCGCGACGGGACGGCCGCGGCCATCCTGCCGGTCTGCGCCGCCTTCGTCGGCGTGCATGGGCTTCATCTCTTCCTGCTGGCCAAACGCGGGGGATGACCGGCTCTCAGCCCTCGGCGAAACGCTTCAGCCTGTCGCCGGCCAGCCGGTAGCGGATCCACTCGCCCTGCGGTTCGGCCCCGATCGCGTCATAGACGCGGATCGCCGGCTCGTTCCAGTCGAGCACGCTCCACTCGAAGCGGCCGCAGCCTTCATCGAGGGCGACACGCGCCAGATGGCGCAGGAGCATCTTGCCGACGCCGGCGCCGCGATGGCCGGGCGTCACATAGAGGTCTTCGAGATAGAGGCCGTTCCTCGCCTGCCAGGTCGAGTAGGTCTTGAACCAGACGGCAAATCCGGCCGGCTCGCCCCCGTCGGTCTCGCAGATAACCGCCCGGGTCACGGACCCCTCGCCGAAGATCGACGCGGCGACGGTCTCCTCCGTCGCGGCGACTTCGTGGAGCGCTTTCTCGTATTCGGCAAGTTCGCGGATGAAACGCAGGATGACCGCGGCGTCGGCCGCGGTCGCCGGACGGATGCGGTAGGCCGTCATGGGACTAGAAAGGCCACCAGCCGGACTTGCTCTGCTTGGCCGCCTTCGCTTCCTTCTTGCGGCGGCGCTCCTTCTGCTTCTCCGGCTCGCCGAGATCGGCCTGCGCCTCTTCCGGCAGGCGGCGATATTCGATCGGCGGATCGCTCAGGAAGCGCCGCTTGTCGGAATAGGCGCCCATCTGAAGCCGGCGGGCCTCGCGATAGGCAGCCGTCTGCTCGGCGGTCGAGAGCCTGCGGTTCGTCGCCCCCTGGGTGACGAGCGGCGAACGATAGTTGGGGTTGTCGATGTTCTCGTCCGCCTCGGCGCGCAGGCGCTCGCGCATCTCCTCGGGGCTTTCCAGCCATTCGGGATTGTCCTTGCCGGCAACGGACTGCTGCGGGCCGACAAGGGCCTGCTTGTCCTTCGGCACGACGAGGCTGCCGCGCGGCTGGTAGCGGATGTTCTTGGCGTCCTCGTTGTCCGGCTGGATCATGACGGCGTTGCCGAGGTCGTCGATCAGTTGCTCGCCGGCCGTCTTGCTCGTGCCGTAGGTGGGTCCCATGCAGCCGGTCAGGAGGAGGCTTGCGCCGAAGAGGCCGACAAGGCCGGTACGCACCCGAATATTTCGCGTCATTCCCATGAACACCCTTCCAGCAGAGCCGGTACGCCGAGACCTATCGCACGACATTAGCAATAACGTAAAACGTTAATTCGCCGTGCCATGGCGGAACAATCCGACCATTTTCAGGCAGCAATACCGGATGAAGCCGCCAAGCGCAATTCATCCGGGCAAATCGACGGCCGGAAAGCGCCGGCCGTCAACAGGCGCGCCCTCAGGCGGCGCGGCGAAAGCCGATCTCGCGCAGCGCCGCGGCATCGCGGGCCGACACGTCCGGATAATCCGGGTCGGAGCCGACATCGGTCGTGATGCGCCAGGAACGGGCGCATTTCCGGCCTTCGGCGAGCTTCGGCTCGACGGACACCCCGGCGACATCCGGCAGCCGGAAGGCTTCGGCCGGTCCCTCGCCGGCAACCACGGCGATGGCCGAGGTGATGCAGATCTCCGCGAAATCCTGGCCTTCGAGGGCCGCCAACAGCTGCGGGTCGTTCACATGGACGACCGGAGCCGCCTCCAGCGAGGCGCCGATGCGCTTCTCGCGGCGCTCGATCTCCAGCGCGCCGGTGACGACCGAGCGCACGTCGCGGATCTTCTCCCACTTGGCTTCGAGCGCGTCGTCGCGCCACTCGGCCGGCACCGCCGGGAACTGTTCGAGATGGACCGACACGGCATCGGGCCTCCGCGACAGCCAGGCTTCCTCCATGGTGAAGGGCAGCATGGGCGCGAGCCACGTGACGAGGCACTCGAACAGCTTGCGGATGACGCAGAGGGCGGCGCGGCGCTTCAGCGAGGACGGGGCGTCGCAATAGAGCGCGTCCTTGCGGATGTCGAAGTAGAAGGCCGAGAGCTCGACGTTGGAGAAATCGATCAGCGCGCGGGTGATCCGCTTGAAGTCGAAGGCGTCGTAGCCCTCGCGCACGACCGCGTCCAGCTCGGAGAGCCGGTGCAGCATCAGCCGCTCCAGCTCCGGCATGTCGGCATGGGCGATCTCCTCGCCCGTGTCGTGCGCGAGCGTGCCCAGCATCCAGCGGATCGTGTTCCTGAGCTTGCGGTAGGCGTCGATGTTGGTCTGGATGATCGTCTTGCCGAGGCGCTGGTCCTCCCAGTAGTCGGTCGTCATCACCCACAGGCGCAGGATGTCGGCGCCCGATTCCTTCATCACGTCCTGCGGCGAGACGACGTTGCCCTTGGACTTCGACATCTTCTCGCCCTTCTCGTCCATGGTGAAGCCATGGGTGACGACGGCGTCATACGGCGCGCGCCCGCGCGTCGCGCAGCTTTCCAGCAGCGAGGAATGGAACCAGCCGCGGTGCTGGTCGGAACCTTCGAGATAGACGTCGGCCGGCCATTTGAGATCCGGGCGGTCCTCCAGCGTGAAGGTGTGCGTCGAGCCCGAATCGAACCAGACGTCGAGGATGTCCATGACCTGGTGCCATTTTGCCGGGTCGTGGTCGTTGCCGAGGAAGCGCTCCTTGGCGCCCTCGGCGAACCAGGCGTCGGCCCCCTCCTTCTCGAAGGCTTCGAGGATGCGGGCGTTGACGGCGTCGTCGACCAGCACCTCGCCGTTGTCGTCGGCGAAGACGGCGATCGGCACGCCCCAGGCACGCTGGCGCGAGAGCACCCAGTCCGGGCGGCTCTCGATCATGGCGCGCAGGCGGTTCTGGCCGGCGGCGGGCACGAAGCGGGTCGCGTCGATGGCGGAAAGCGAGCGCGAGCGCAGCGTGGTGCCGTCGCCGAGCTCCTTGTCCATGTAGACGAACCATTGCGGCGTGTTGCGGAAGATGACCGGCTTCTTGGAGCGCCAGGAATGCGGGTACGAGTGCTTGAGGCGCCCGCGGGCGAACAGCTTGTCGGCCGCGATCAGCGCCTTGATGACGCGCTCGTTGGCATCGCCCTTCCTGCCGTTGTCGTCCATGACACGCGCGCCCTCGAAGCCGGGCGCGTCGGCGGTGTAGAAGCCGGCGTCGTCGACGGTGAAGGGGATGCGGGTCGGGATGCCGCGCGCCTCCAGTTCGCGGGCCGCCGCCGTCCAGGCGTCGAAGTCCTCGCGGCCATGGCCGGGCGCGGTGTGCACGAAGCCCGTGCCGGCATCGTCGGTGACGTGGTCGCCGTCGAGCAGCGGGACGGGGAAGGTGTAGCCGAGGTCCTTCAGCGGGTGGGCGCAGGTGATGGCGGCGAGTTCCTCGGGCGCGACGTCGCGGACGAACCTGAAGGTGAGCTTCGCCTTGGCAGCCGCCTCGTCGGCAAGGCGCGTCGCGAAGATCAGCCTCTCGCCCGGCTGCGGGCCGAAATCGTTCTGCGCGGTTTCGACTTCATAGAGACCGTAAGGGTAGCGCGAGGAGAAGGCGATGGCGCGGTTGCCGGGGATCGTCCAGGGCGTGGTCGTCCAGATGACGACATGGTTGCCCTGGAGGTCGGCCGGACCTTCGACGACCGGGAACTTCACCCAGATCGTGTCGCTCTCGACGTCGGCATATTCGACTTCCGCCTCGGCCAGCGCCGTGCGCTCGACGACCGACCACATGACGGGCTTGGAGCCGCGGTAGAGCTGGCCGGACCTGGCGATCTTCAAGAGCTCGCCGGCGATGCGGGCCTCGGCGTGGAAGTTCATCGTCGTGTAGGGGTTCTCGAAGTCGCCCTCGATGCCGAGGCGCTTGAACTCGTCGGTCTGGACCTTGATCCAGCCGGCCGCGAAGTCGCGGCATTCCTTGCGGAACTCGTTGACCGGGACCTCGTCCTTGTTCTTGCCCTTCTCGCGGTACTTCTCCTCGATCTTCCATTCGATCGGCAGGCCGTGGCAGTCCCAGCCGGGCACGTAGTTGGCGTCGTAGCCGCGCATCTGGAAGGAGCGGGTGATGACGTCCTTCAGGATCTTGTTCAGCGCGTGGCCGATATGGATGTTGCCGTTGGCATAGGGCGGGCCGTCGTGCAGCACGAACTTCTCGCGGCCGGCGGCGGAGGCGCGCAGCTTCCGGTAGAGGTCCATCTGCTGCCAGCGGGCCACCGTCTCCGGTTCCTTCTGCGGCAGGCCGGCGCGCATCGGGAAGTCCGTCTGCGGCAGGTAGAGGGTGGACGAATAATCGACTTTTTCGGGCGTATCGGTCATGGGTATGGCTATCGTCTCATCGCGCGCATCTTCGCGCATGCGGGGGAATATCGGTCAATGCACCGGCAGTGACGGCGGGGGCGCTTTCAAGAACGCCCGAAATCCCGGACCTTCCGGCCTCGCTCAGAGCGCGCGGAAGGCCGGGCCACTAATTCGCAGATCGATGGTCGGCCGGTGGAGCATCATGCGCGCGGTCTTACGGCCTTTTCGGCGTTTTGAAAAGACGGCGGAGATATTTTGGGCGCTGTCGGCGGTTGGCAGCGGATTGCCCCTCATCCGGCTGCCGCCACCTTCTCCCCGCAAGCGGGGCGAAGGGATATGCCGCACCGTATTCCTCAAACAATGCCGGTTCGTGAGGCAAGTCCCCTCTGCCCGCTTGCGGGGAGAGGGTTGGGGTGAGGGGCAATCCGCACGGAAAAGCTCAGAAACAGAGGCGCGCGTCGATCGGCCCCAGCGGCCTGACGCCGGCAATGAGCGTCCTCGCCTCCTCCTCGTCGCGCTTCATCTGCACGACGAGCGCGTCGAGGCCGTCGAATTTCAACTCGTCGCGCAGGTGCCCGAAGAAGGAGACGGTTGAGACCTCGCCGTAGAGATCGCCGGAGAAATCGAAGAGGAAGGTTTCGAGCAGCGGCGCGCCGTCCGCATCGACCGTCGGGCGGCGGCCGTAGCTGGCGACGCCGTCGTGGAGGCTGCCGTCGGGGCGGCGGAAACGCACGGCATAGATGCCGTTGCGCAGTTCCACTTCCGGCGGAAGCTGCATGTTGGCGGTCGGGTAGCCGAGCGTGCGGCCGAGCTTCTTGCCGCCGATGACCTCGGCCTCGACCGTATAGCGGTAGCCGAGCTGGCCCGCCGCCTCCGCGACCGCGCCTTCCCCGAGGAGCGCGCGGATGAAGCTGGAGGAGATGACCGAGGCGTTCTCGTCGCGGAAGGCATCGACCAGCGTGACGCCGAAACCGTTCTCCTGGCCCGCCGCCATCAGGAAGGCCGGGCCGCCTTCCCTGCCCTTGCCGAAATGGAAATCGAAGCCGGTGACGACCTCGGAGGCGTGCAGCCAGTCCAGCAGCACCGAGCGGATGAAGTCGTGCGCCGACATTTCCGAGAAGGTGCGGTCGAAGGGATATTCGATGACGGCGGCAAAGCCCATGCCTTCGAGGATGCGCGCCTTCAGGGGCGCCGGCGTCAGGCGGAAGACGGGGCGCTCGGGCCGGAAGACCGTGCGCGGATGGGGCTCGAAGGTGAGCACGAGCGCGGGGATGCCGCGGCTCGTGGCGATGTCGAGCGCACGCTGCAACACCGCCTGGTGGCCGCGGTGCACGCCGTCGAAATTGCCGATGGCGACGACGCCGCCGCGCAGATGCTCCGGCAGCGGCTCTTTCGTCTCGTTCCTGTGAAATACCGTCATGGCCGACCGTCTCCGTCCCGTCACTGCAGCCGGGGCATCCACCATTTCGGGCGGGCGTCTTCCCGGGCGAGGAAGGCGTCCAGCCTTGCCTCATCCGTGCGGCCGGCGTCCACATATTCCTTCGCGTGGATGCCGCCGGAAATGTAGAGCACGTCGAGGCCGAAAGCTTCCGCGCCGCGCACGTCGGTCGGCATGCCGTCGCCGATGGCGATCACCCGCGACAGGTCGAAGGCGCCGCGCACCTCGTGCGCTTCGGCGAGCGACCTCTCGTAGATCGGCCGGTTCGGCTTGCCGGCGATCTGCGTCGTGCCGCCGAGCTCGCCATAGAGCGCGGCGAGCGCCCCGGCGCAGGGAATGAGCCGGTGGCCGCGCTCGACGACCAGGTCCGGATTGGCGCAGATGAAGGGCAGCTTGCGGGCGGCGAGCCGGGCAAGCTCCCCTCGGTAGTCCTCGACGGTTTCCGCCTCGTCCTCGCGCAGGCCCGCGCAGACCGCGATGCCGGCCTCATCGAGGCCGACCGGTTCGACATCGAGGCCGCCGAGCAGGGGCAGGTCCTTCTCCGCGCCGATGAAGTAGATCTCCCTCGGGCCCTCGGCGATCAGCGCGCGGGTGACGTCGCCGGAGGTGACGATGCGGTCATAGGCTTCGTCCAGCACGCCGAGGCCGCGGATCTGCACCTTCACCCCCGGATGGGGACGCGGCGAATTGGTGATGAGGACGACCGTGAGGCCGGCGGCGCGGGCGGCGGCAAGCGCCTCGGAGGCTTGCGAAAAAGCCTCCACGCCGTTGTGCAGGACGCCCCAGACGTCGCAAAGCACCACGTCGTACAACGAGGCGATGTCGCCGAAGGATTGGATGCGTTGAGCCATAAGGAATCCCGTGTCGAGGTCGAGCCCGGCTGACATTGCAAAGCGACGGCAAGAAAACAAGCCTCCAGACTGCCGGCAAAGTCCGCCAAACCTCTCCTTTGTCATGGCCGGGCTTGCCCCGGCCATCCATAAGCCTTTGAAAAGAATGGGCCTCGGGTCAAGCCGAGGACGACGGCGTATCTGGGGCGATATTTGCCATCGAACCGCCTCTCCACACAATTTTGCCCCATCGACAGGCAAACTGCCGAACATTCATCGAGCCGGCTTGATGGCGCGCGATGGCTTTCCCATCTGGTGGGGGCGTTGCGAAGACCCCTCATCCCCCGCCGATAACCATTCCCGGCGAAATAATTTCGGGCCGCCGTTCTTGACTCGAAACGCGCAGCCGCCTATCTCGGCTGCGCTAGCACTCACAAGCGACGAGTGCTAACATCAATCCAACGGATCCGCATCGCGATCCGCAATGTCATTTGATCGAGGGAAAAGACAATGGCAAGCACCAACTTCCGCCCGCTTCACGACCGCGTCGTCGTTCGTCGCGTCGAGTCCGAGGAAAAGACCAAGGGCGGCATCATCATCCCCGATACCGCCAAGGAGAAGCCGCAGGAAGGCGAAATCGTCGCCGTCGGCTCCGGCGCCCGTGACGAAAGCGGCAAGGTCGTCGCGCTCGACGTCAAGGTCGGCGACCGCGTCCTGTTCGGCAAGTGGTCGGGCACCGAAGTCAAGCTCAACGGCGAAGACCTTCTGATCATGAAGGAAGCCGACATCATGGGCATCATCGGCTGATCGGCCGGTAATTCCCTTCCGAAATCCGCTGACACCTCTTTTCAGGAGTTCTCACAATGGCAGCCAAAGAAGTCAAGTTCGGCCGCACCGCGCGCGAAAAGATGCTGCGTGGCGTCGACGTCCTCGCAGATGCAGTCAAGGTAACGCTCGGCCCAAAGGGCCGTAACGTCGTCATCGACAAGTCCTTCGGCGCTCCGCGCATCACCAAGGACGGCGTTTCCGTCGCCAAGGAAATCGAACTGGAAGACAAGTTCGAGAACATGGGCGCGCAGATGGTCCGCGAAGTCGCTTCGAAGACCAACGACGTCGCCGGTGACGGCACCACCACCGCAACCGTTCTCGCCCAGGCGATCGTGCGCGAAGGCGCCAAGGCCGTCGCCGCCGGCATGAACCCGATGGACCTGAAGCGCGGCATCGACCTCGCCGTCGCGGAAGTCGTCAAGGATCTCCAGGCCAAGGCCAAGAAGATCAACACCTCGGAAGAAGTCGCGCAGGTCGGCACGATCTCGGCCAACGGCGAGCGCCAGATCGGCCTCGACATCGCCGAAGCCATGCAGAAGGTCGGCAACGAGGGCGTCATCACGGTCGAGGAAGCCAAGACCGCCGAGACCGAACTCGAAGTCGTCGAAGGCATGCAGTTCGACCGCGGCTACCTCTCGCCCTACTTCGTCACCAACCCGGAAAAGATGGTCGCCGACCTCGAGGACGCCTACATTCTCCTGCACGAGAAGAAGCTCTCGAACCTCCAGGCCATGCTCCCGGTTCTCGAAGCCGTCGTCCAGACCGGCAAGCCGCTGGTCATCGTCGCTGAAGACGTCGAAGGCGAAGCCCTCGCGACGCTCGTCGTCAACAAGCTGCGCGGCGGCCTGAAGATCGCCGCCGTCAAGGCCCCGGGCTTCGGCGACCGCCGCAAGGCCATGCTGGAAGACATCGCCATCCTGACGGGCGGCACGGTCATCTCCGAAGACCTCGGCATCAAGCTCGAGAACGTGACGCTCGACATGCTCGGCAAGGCCAAGAAGGTCTCGATCTCCAAGGAAAACACGACGATCGTCGACGGTGCCGGCCAGAAGGCCGAGATCGAAGGCCGCGTCGCGCAGATCAAGGCCCAGATCGAGGAAACCACCTCCGACTACGACCGCGAGAAGCTCCAGGAGCGCCTGGCCAAGCTCGCCGGCGGCGTCGCCGTCATCCGCGTCGGCGGCTCGACGGAAGTCGAGGTGAAGGAAAAGAAGGACCGCATCGACGACGCCCTCAACGCGACGCGCGCTGCCGTTCAGGAAGGCATCGTGCCGGGCGGCGGCGTCGCCCTGCTGCGCTCCTCCACGAAGATCGCCGTCAAGGGCGAGAACGACGACCAGGAAGCCGGCATCAACATCGTCCGCAAGGCGCTGCAGTCGCTGGTCCGCCAGATCGCCGACAACGCCGGTGACGAGGCCTCCATTGTCGTCGGCAAGATCCTCGAGAAGAACGAGGACAACTACGGCTACAACGCCCAGACCGGCGAATACGGCGACCTGATCCAGCTCGGCATCGTCGACCCGGTCAAGGTCGTCCGCACGGCGCTCCAGAACGCCGCTTCGGTCGCCTCGCTGCTGATCACGACGGAAGCCATGATCGCCGAACTGCCGAAGAAGGACGCTCCGGCCATGCCGGGCGGCATGGGCGGCATGGGCGGCATGGACATGATGTGATAGGCCGAAAGCCTGTCGCATTCGAGCCATCCGGTTCGGTTTCGGAAGGGGCGGTCTTCGGGCCGCCCTTTCTGTTTTTCGCCGCAACCGGACCTGTATCGTTGCCGTGAAAAGAATTTTTTCATTTGTACAATAATTCTCAAAAACCCGTTGCTGGCATAAAAAAACCAATTATAAAGGCGCTCCAAGTGAACTTTAATGTTCACGCGGGATTCAAGCACTGGTTGGCGGCAGGACATGCCGGCCGGCCCTGCGGCGGCAATCCCTGAAGTTTCGAAAGAACCGCCGTGCGGCCCGAATGGAGAGGCATCGGCGGTCTTCACGCGTACGTCCGATCCGCTGAAGACAGACGGAGCCGGACGAAGTTCAGTACATGAGAAAGTGGTTCGGCGGACTTCGAGGGATGTCAGCCGGCACTCTCTTTTAGCATGTCGCACGCCGCAAGAGGGTGAGACGTGGGGACCAAATTCGAGCAACTGCCCTGGGGTTGTCGGTGTTCAAGATAATCAAGACTGATCTCTCGTCTCCGTTCCTGCCGGGATCGATGGAATTCGACGAGACGGACAACGAGCTGCTGACGCAATATTGCGTGACGGAGCGCTGGACCGGCGATCTTTCCAACGGCCTCTTCACGCTCGGCGACAAGGCGGCGCTGGCGCACGGCCTGCCGCAGCGCACCTGCGGCCTGCTGAACCTCATCCGCTGCTACGAGCCGCTCGACCGCACGCGCGTGCTGGAACTCTTCGAGCAGGCGGCGGCCTCCTCCTCGTCCTTCTGCTTCTCCACGACGATCCACCTCGACGGCGCGCCGCGCCAGCCGGTGTTCTGCGTCGGCGAATCGACGGGCCTGGAGGAGAAATATGCCGGCACGATCATCGGCGTCTTCATCTTCCCGCGCTTCCAGATCGACCTCGCCGGCCGGCGCTTCAAGCGGCAGTAGAGCGGTTCAGGCCGCTTCGACCACCGCCCCCTCGCCGACCCGGATCCGTTCGATCGGCACCGGGCGCCCCAGGAAATAGCCCTGCGCCTCGTCGCATCCTTCGTCGAGAAGGATGTCGAGCTGGCTGCGCGTCTCCACGCCTTCCGCCAGCACCGGCACGCGCAGCGTCTGGCCCAGCGCCAGGATGGCGCGGATGATCGCCTTCGCCTCGGGGCTCGCCTCGACCTCGTTCATGAAGCTGCGGTCGAGCTTGATCTTGTCGAAGGGGAAGGCGCGCAGCGTCTCCAGCGACGAGTATCCCGTGCCGAAATCGTCGATGGCGATGGTAACGCCGAAGGCCTTGATCCGGCGGAGCGTGTTGAGGGCGCGCTCCTTGTCGCCGATGATGGTCGATTCGGTGATCTCCAGTTCGAGGCGGTGCGGGCTGAGGCCGGTTTCCAGGAGGACGCGGTGCACGAGGTCGGCGACATCGGCGTTGCCGAGCTGGACCGGCGACAGGTTGACGGCGATCTTGTGGTCGTTGTCCCAGGTCGCCGCCTCGCGGCAGGCCTCGCGCAGCACCCATTCGCCGATCGGCAGGATGGCGCCGCACTCCTCCGCGATCGGGATGAATTCGGATGGCGGGATCGTGCCGCGCACGGGGTGGTGCCAGCGCAGCAGCACCTCGTAACCGACCGTCTCGCCGGAATGGACCGCCTTCTGGACCTGGTAGTGAAGCTGCAACTCCCCGCGCTCCACCGCCTGCCAGAGATCGTTCGCGATGAGGCGGCGGCTGCGGGCGGCCTCGTCCATCGACACCTCGTAGAAGCAGACCGTCTCCGTCAGCGCCTCCTTGGCGCGGTACATGGCAAGGTCGGCATTGTTGAGCAGCGCTTCGATGTTGTCCGCGTCCTGCGGATAGATCGCCACGCCGAGGCTGGCGCCCGGCTTGATGTCGTAGCCGTCGATGCGGATTTCCTCCTTGAGGCAGGTTTCGAGGCGCTGGATGAAGTCGGTGAGGTCCGACATGTCCTCGAAGCGTTTGGCCGCCGCGAACTCGTCGCCGCCGAACCGGGCGACCGTCTCGTCCGCCTGGAGGCAGGCCTGCATGCGCCTGGAGAGCGTGACGAGCACTTCGTCGCCCGCCGCATGGCCGCGCGTATCGTTGATCTCCTTGAACTTGTCGAGGTCGATGCCGATGGCCGCGACCTTGCCGCCGGACCGGCCGGCCGAATCGAGATCGGCTTCCAGCCGGTTGTGGAAGCTCGCGCGGTTCGGCAGCCCCGTCAGGCTGTCGTGGCGGGCGAGGAAGGAGATCTGCTCTTCGGACCGCAGGCGCTCGGAAATGTCCTCATAGGTCGCGACCCAGGCACCGTCCGGCAGCGTGCGGTAGCGCATCTGCACCGAGGCGCCGCTCGACAGCTTCTCGACGATCGTGCCGCCGCCGTTCGCCTGGATGGCGGCGCGGTGGCGTGCATAGACGTCGCGCGCCTTGGGCTGCCAGACATCCGGGTCGGGATAGATGTCGGCAAGGCCGCGCTCGATGATCTCGCGGAACGTCATGCCGGGACGGATGCGGCCTTCGGGAAAGCGGAAGATTTCGCCGTAACGCCTGTTCGCGAGCAGCAGGCGCTCGTCGCGGTCGAACAGGCAGAGCCCCTGCGACATGTTCTCCAGCGCCAGGTCGAGGTTCTTCGTCACCTCCGCGAGGCGGTCGGCATCGGTCTTTTCCTTCGTCACGTCCTTGGTGATCTTGGCATAGCCGATCAGCGTGCCGCCGGCATCATGGATGGGGTCGATGACGACGTTCGCCCAGAAGCGCGATCCGTCCTTGCGGTAGCGCCAGCCTTCGTACTCGGACTTGCCCTCTTCGCGGGCGGTCCTGAGCGCGCGTTCCGGCAGGCCGGCCGCGCGGTCCTCAGCGCTGTAGAACTGGGAAAAATGCCGGCCGACGATCTCGTGCGCCTTGTAGCCCTTGTTGCGCTCGGCCCCCTCGTTCCAGTTGGCGACGCGGCCTTCCGGATCGAGCATGTAGATGGCGTAATCCTTGACGCCCTGGACGAGCATGGCGAACTGGCGCGTGCTCTCGCTTGCGGCGAGCTCCGCCTGCCGCGCGAAAACCGCGGCCGTCAGGCCGGTGAAGAGCAGCGAGAAGGCGACGGCCGCGATCAACGGCACCATAAGGCCCGTCGAAATCAACGTATCGTCGCTTACCGGCACGAGGCCCGGCTCGACCGTCACGGCCGCCATCGCCGTGAAGTGGAGCGACACGACGCCCATAGCCATCAGGGCGGTCGCATAGGCCCGGTCGCGCGCACGCGGCTGCGCACGCATGCAGGCAAGGAGCGCGAGCGCGCCGAAGAGGCCCGCAGAGGCGACCGAGGCCAGCACATAGGCGCTGTCCCAATGGATGGTGCCCGGCAGTTCCACGGCGGACATGCCGATGTAGTGCATCGAGGTGATGCCGGCGCCGAGCACGAGGCCGCCGGCCACCACCGCGCTCGTACCGGAAATGCAGGTGGCGAGCGCAAGCCCGACCGTCGTGACCACGATGGCGACGGCAAGCGAGACGAGCGTGAGCGCCATGTCGTAGCCCATGACCACGCCGGGGTCATAGGCCAGCATGGCGATGAAGTGCGTCGCCCAGATGCCGAAGCCGCTCGACGTGCCCGCCGCTCCCAGCCACAGCGTTCGGGCCATGCCCTCGGCCACCCGCGCCCTCTGCGCCAGCGTGACCGCCACGAAGCAGGACAGGAAGCAGATGAAGGCCGCAAGGAGCACGAGCCGCAGGTCGTGCTCGACAGTCAGGCAGGTCAGAATGCGGAACATGAAAGGTCACCGGGCAGGATCGAGATGGCCCCACTCAGCCGGAGAACACTAAAAAATGAGTGAATTGAGAAACCTTCGCGCCGGGGCGGCGCGACTTGCGTTTTGTCATACTTAACGAATGTCAAAACAATACAACTGTTTCAACATATAACAATTATGCCGTTCAACCCACGCGGCGGAAGAGGCCTCAGAGCGTGAGCGCCTTGAGGTCGGCCGCCGGATCCTCAAGGGTGGCGCGATCGGGCGTTCGGCCCATCTCGATCAGCTTCTTGCCGACCACGTAGGCCTTCGCGTCGTTGACCGCATCGACCGCGATCAGCCTGCCCTGGCGGAAGTACCAGACGGAGACGCTGCCTTCCCGCTGGCCGGGGCGCACGAATGTATCGTCGAAGCCCATGCAGAAGCCGGCGATCTGCAGCTTCACGTCATACTGGTCGGACCAGAACCAGGGTTTGGGCTCGTAGGGCGCATCGCCGCCGGCGATGATGGCGGCCGCCGCTTCGGCCTGGTCGACGGCGTTCTGCACGGATTCGAGCCGCACGCGGTTGCCCTCGAACGGCAGGACGGCGCAATCGCCCATGGCGAAGATCGAAGGATCCGAGGTGCGGGCATGGGCATCGACCACGATGCCGTTCGCGACCTCCAGGCCCGCATCGCGGGCAAGCCGGTCGTTGGGCGCGACGCCGATGCCGGCGATGACCACGTCGACCGGCAGCACGAAGCCATCGGTCAGCTCCGCGCCGGTGACGCGGCCGTTCTCGCCGATGAGGCGCACGAGGCCGGTCTTCTCGCGCACGTCGACGCCGCGCGCCGTGTGGATCGCCTTGAGGATGGTCGCGGTCGCCGGCGAGGCGACGCGGGCGAGGATACGGTCGGCCATCTCGATGACGGTGACGTCGAGGCCCCTGCCCCGCGCGACGGCCGCCGCTTCGAGCCCGATATAGCCGCCGCCGACGACCAGCGCCCGGCGGCCCTCCTGCATCTCGACGCCGAGGCGGTCGGCGTCGCGGTAGTCGCGCACGGTGAAGACGCCGTCGAGGTCGCCGCCGATCTCGGCCGGCAGGCGGCGGGGCGTCGCGCCGGTGGCGAGCGCCAGGACGCCGTAATGCAGGGCCGAGCCGTCGCCGAGCGTCACCGTCTTCTCCGCCCGGTCGATGGACGTGACCTCGGTCGACAGGCGGATGTCGACGTTGTTTTCCGCATACCAGTTTTCCGGGCGGAACATCAGGCGGGACAGGTCGGCCTCGCCGAGCAGGTATTTCTTGGAAAGGGGGGGACGCTGATAGGGATGGCTGGCCTCGGCGGAAACGATCGTGATCGGCCGCTCGTCCTTCAGCGCACGCAATTTGGCAACGAGCGCAAACGCGGCCTGACCGCCGCCCACAACAACCAGTCTTCCCGTCACGATGCTACGTCCCGTCCTTCGTCATGCAAGAGGTAATGCGCCCCGGCAGGCGGCGTCAACGTGCCGTCGCGCCGCCCGTTCCTTCGTTTGCGTCAGGCTTTCGCCGGTATGTCGAGGCCCTTCTGCGCCGCCGGACGGGCAAGGCACCGCTCCAGCCAGGCCGTGACCGCGGGGAAGCCCGCATAGTCGAGGACCTCGCGCCCGCCGTAGAAGACGTCGGCACCGCGCACCCACGGGTAGGTCGCGATGTCGGCGATGGTGTGCTCGTCGCCCATGATCCAGCGGCGGTCCTTCAATCGTCCTTCGAGCACCGAAAGCAGGCGCTTCGTCTCGTCCCGGTAGCGCTCCATCGGGTAGGAATTGTTGGCGACCTTGTCGGCGGCGAACTTGTAGAAATGGCCGAACTGGCCGAACATCGGCCCGATGCCGCCCATCTGGAACATGACCCAGCAGATCGTCTCGTAGCGCGCGGCCGCATCGGCGGGGATCAGCTTGCCGGTCTTCTCCGCAAGGTAGATCAGGATCGCGCCGGACTCGAAGAGGCCGATCGGCTTGCCGCCCGGCCCGTCCGGATCGATGATCGCGGGGATACGGCCGTTCGGGTTGAGCGAGACGAATTCCGGCGATTTCACGCCCTCCGGCCCGAACTCGATGCGGTGCGGCTCGTAGGGAAGGCCAAGCTCCTCCAGCGCGATCGACACCTTCACGCCGTTCGGCGTCGGCAGCGAATAGAGCTGGATGATGTCGGGATTGCTGGCGGGCCACTTCTTGGTGATGGGGAAGGACGACAGGTCTGCCATGGGGGGCTCCTTGCGGTGGGAGTTCATAGATAGGACATTGAAATCGGGTTTGTCAGGCCCAGGTCGAAAACATTCCAACGCCGATGAAACGGAGGGCGCATGACGATCTTCCAGGGCATCAACGTCGTCTCGGTCTCAGTCGACGATCTCGACACGGCCCGCATCTTCTATCGCGATACCCTCGGGCTCGGCGCACCGGTCTACGACCTGCCGGAGGCGGGATGGATCGAGTTTTCCGCCGGCGCGCAGGGCGGCAACATCGCGCTGACGCGTGCCGAAGCGGGCAGGCGGCCGGACTTCGGCACGACCATCGTCCTCAACGTCGAGGATTGCCGGGCGGCGGTCGAGGAACTGCGCGGCCGCGGGGTGCGCTGCGACGACGCGCAGGATTTTCCCGGCTTCGTCACCTTCGCGAGCTTCTACGACCCTTTCGGCAACAGGCTGCAAATGTGCAGCCCCGCACCCGAGGCGTGACGGTCAGAGCGCCTTGCGCACCCGCTCGATGATCTCCGCCACCACCGGGTCGCCATCGTGCCCCGGCTTGCGGGCGCGCACGAGGCAGGCCTCCGACTTCAGGATCACGCCGTCGGAGAGGATCTTCAGGTGGTTGGCCTTGAGCGTCGAGCCGGTCGAGGTGATGTCGACGATGATGTCGGCGGAGCCCGAGGCCGGCGCGCCCTCCGTCGCCCCCAGGCTCTCGACGATGCGGTAGAGCTGGATGCCGTGGTTGCCGGAGAAGAACTGCTGGGTGAGCCGCCAGTATTTCGTGGCGATGGTCAGGCGCCGGCCGTGGCGGGCGCGGAAATCGGCGGCGACGTCGCCGAGGTCGGCCATCGTGTCGACGTCGAGCCAGATTTCCGGCACGGCGACGACCACATCCGCATGACCGAACCCGAGGCGGGCGCAGAACTCAACGCGGGCATCGGCCTCCGCCAGACCCTCGCGCACGAGGTCCTCGCCCGTCACGCCGAAATCGACGGTGCCGGCCGCGATCTCGCGGGAGATTTCCGAGGCGGAGAGGAAGGCGATCTCGATGTCGTCGCGGCCCTCGACGCGGCCGCGATAGGAGCGGTCGTTGCCGACGGCCGTGACGGTGAAGCCGGCGCGGGCCAGCACGGCCGAGGAGTCTTCCTTCATGCGCCCCTTGGAGGGAAGGCCGATGGTGACGGTCATGCGGCGGCTCCCTTCAGGCTTGCGATGCGGTCGAGCCAGAGCGAGAAGCCGACGGCCGGAATGCGCTCCTTCGCGCCGAGCAGGGTCAGCAGCCGGTCGAACCGGCCGCCGCCGGCAAGCACCGAGCCATCGCCGGCCGGCGTGATCTCGAAGACGAGGCCGGTGTAATAGTCGAGCGGACGGCCGAAGGCGGCGCGATAGGTGATCGCGGCCGGATCGACGCCGGCCTCCTCAAGCGCGGCGACGCGCTGCTCGAAGCGCACCAGCGCCTCGCCGAGCGAAAGGCCGGCCTTTTCCGCAAAGGCGGCGAGCGCCCGCGGCGCCTCGGCAAGGCAGAGCTCCAGCGCGAGGAACTCCTTGAGCAGCGCAAGCGTGCGGCCGTCGAGCCGCGTGCTGGCAAGCTCCATCTTCTCGCGCAGGCGCCGGGCGATGTCGGCGGGGCTGCGGCTGGCATTGGTGGAGTAGCCGGTCGCCTCCATGGTCGCGTCGATATGGGCGATCAGCGTCGCCTCGTCGTCGAGCTTGCCGAGGATGGCGAGGCGTTCGACCTCGGGGCCGAAGACGCCGGCGGGCGCGGGATCGGAGAGGTCGGCCATCAGCTTCTGCAGCTGCGCCTGGTTGCCGAAGGCGTGCACGAGCCGCTTCTGCCAGCCCGCCGGCAGGCCGCAGGCGGCGACCACCGCCTCGAAGACCGCTTGGTCGCCGAGCACGGTCGACAGCCGGACCCCGGGCAGGCGCCCGGCAAGGATGGCGAGGGCATCGCAGACGGCGCGCGCATCGGCATTTGCGACATCCGGCTCGCCGAGGTCTTCGATGCCGGCCTGATAGAACTCGTTCGACCCCTCGCGGCGCTGGCGGAAGACCTCGCCGAGATAGGCATAGCGCCGCGGCGTGCCGGTCGCCGTCTCGATGTGGCGAAGGCAGACGGGAATGGTGAATTCGGGCCTGAGGCACAGGCTCTCGCCGGTCTCGCTCTCCGTCATGAAGATGCGCCGGCGCAGGTCCTCGCCCGCCATGTCGAGGAACGGACCGGCCGGCTGGATGACCGGCGTGTCGACGCGCTCGGCGCCGAGGCTTTCGAGGTCGGCGATTAGATCGGGGGCGAAGGCGGGCAGGTTGATCAGAGGCATGGGGAATTACCCCCCTCTGTCCTGCCGGACATCTCCCCTTCAGGGGGGGAGACCGGCAAGGCGTTGGACCTTGAAGCCAATTCAACCGTTTGCGATGGGCGAAACAGAGCGCCATCCCATCTTCCCCTTAGAGGGGGAGATGTCCGGCAGGACAGAGGGGGGGATCGCAACGCGCGGACAACCATCACCGTCAGCCGGCCCGCGCCCGATCTTCGGCCTGCGCGGCAAGGATTTCGCGGACTTTCGCCACCAGCTCGGCTTCCGGTACGGAGACCTGCGCCACACGCGCCTCGCGCCAGGAGGTGTTGTCCTCGATCTCGCCGGAAAGGCGCTTGCCCTCGATCAGGTCCTTGATCTGCACGAGGCCTTCGGCCCGCTCGTCGCCGCCCTGGATGATCGCGACCGGCGCGCCGCGACGGTCGGCATATTTGAGCTGGTTGCCGAACTTCTTCCAGTTGCCCTGGTACATCTCGGCGCGGATGCCGGCGGCGCGCAGCGCCTGCGTGAAGCGCTGGTAGCGGCCCATGCTCTCGACGTCGCCGTCCATGACGGTGACGAGCACCGGCGCGACCACCTCGTCCTGCCCCAGCTTGCCGAGGTTCTTCAGCGCCGTCATGAGGCGCGAGACGCCGATGGAGAAACCCGTCGCCGGAACCGGCTGGCCCATGAAGCGCGAAACGAGGCCATCATAGCGCCCGCCGCCGCCGACCGAGCCGAAGACGACCGTCTCGCCCTTCTCGTTGGTGACGGCGAACTGAAGCTCGGCCTCGAAGACCGGGCCTGTATAGTATTCGAGGCCGCGCACGACGGAGGGATCGATCTTGATGCGGTCCGGCCCGTAGCCGGCAGAGGTGACGAGATGGCCGATCTGGTTCAGTTCGTCGACGCCCTCCCTGCCTCTCGCGGTGCCCTCGACCAGCCTGGCGAGGTCGGCGGCGCTTTCCGCATAGTCCTTGATGCCGACGAAGAACAGGACCTTGTCGATCTGGTCCGCGTCGAGGCCCGCGCCCTTGGTGAAGTCGCCGGATTCGTCCTTGCGGCCTTCGCCGAGCAGCAGCCTCACGCCCTCGGGGCCGAACTTGTCGAGCTTGTCGATGGCGCGCAGCACGGTGAGGCGCGCGCCGGCTTTGTCCTCGCCGCCGAGGCCGATCGCCTCCAGGACGCCGTCAAGGACCTTGCGGTTGTTGACGCGGATGACGTAGTCGCCGCGTGCGATGCCGAGCGCTTCCATCGTGTCGGCCATCATCATGCACATCTCGGCGTCGGCCTGGACGCCGCTCGCGCCGACCGTATCGGCGTCGAACTGCATGAACTGGCGGAAGCGGCCCGGGCCGGGCTTCTCGTTGCGGAAGACGTAGCCGGCGCGATAGGTGCGGTAGGGCAGCTGGATCTCGTTGAAGTTCTCCGCGACATGGCGGGCGAGCGGCGCGGTCAGGTCATAGCGCAGGCTCATCCACTGCTCGTCGTCGTCCTGAAGCGAGAAGACACCCTCGTTGGGGCGGTCGGCATCGGGCAGGAACTTACCGAGGGCGTCGGTATATTCGAAGAGCGGGGTCTCGACCGGATCGAAGCCGTAGCGCTCGTAGACCTCGCGGATCTTCGCCGTCATCTCGTTCACGGCGCGGATGTCCGCAGCGTCGCGATCGACGAAGCCCCGCGGCAGGCGGGCCTTCAGCTTCTGTGGTTTTTTCTGCTTTTCGCTCATCGGGATACCCGAAATCCGTATTTCGTTGCCGGTTTCCCTAGCGGATTGGGCGGGCAGCGGCAAGGGCGGAAGGCCGGCATCACGGCCGGCGCGACAGCGAATCCCAACTGTGCACGATGACGGCGGAGGAGACGGGCGACAGCGCCTCGGGAATGAGGGTCGAGTGCGTGTCGCCGCGGATGATGCCGCGCATCTCCGACTGGAAGGAAAGCCGCTTCAGCTGTACGTAACCGGACGGGATCGACGTCATGGAAAGCGCCCTGCCGCCGTAGATCTCGATGCTGGCGATCTCGCGGGCACAAAGGCTTGCAACAAGCGCCTGGTCCTCAAGGCAATCGCGGTAGGGACCGATGAGATAGCGGCGGATGCTGGTGCCGACGACGGCGCGCATTTCCGGGCTCTCGCGATACTCCTGCTGCGAGCCGCCGAGATAGCGGACGTCGCGCCCCTCCCAGAGATTGCGGCTCTCGCGGGAGGCGAGGACCGAGGCCAGCAGGCGACGTTCGGTCTGGGCATCGGCACGGCGCAGAAAATCGACGATGGCCCCCGTCGCCCGCAGGTCCGGCACGGCGACAACGCGTTCCCAGCGCGAGACGGTGGTGGAGGCGAAGCCGAGCTTCCAGGCGATGTCGTCCTGGGTCAGCCCCATCTTGAGGCGATAGGCCCGCAGCTGGTCGACCAGGTCGTGGTCGGTGGTGAGGACGAAATCGGGCACGTTCAACCTTATAGGGCAGAGAATGAAACCGCATCTTCCAGTCGAGCAAACGACCAGCCGCCGTGCTTCCGGCGGCTTTCCTTGTCGGCTACCCTTAACGATAGGTAAACGTCGATCCATCCCGCTTGGCAAGAAGCCGGTGGACCTGGTGTGCGTTTTCCGCCGGGCGACGGCCAGAAGGAGCCGGTGCATCCGTCGCCGGACGCATGCCCTGCAGGGCACCGGCTGCACCTTCGCGGACCGACCGAATGGACCTGAAATCGACATCCACACGCCTTGCCTCCGTGGCCGAGCTGATCGGCATCGATCCCGGCCGGCTGCGGGACGCCTTCGTCTGCGAGGAGTGGAGCGCGGACCTTTCGACCGGCCTCCTGCGGCTCGGTCCGGAAACGGCCGTCCTGCACGGCGTTTCGGGAACCCGCTGCGGCATCATGGAGCTCGTGCGCCTCTACGACCCGGCCGACCGGCAGAAGGTCCTGCTGGCGCTGGAAGAGGCGGCGACGATCTCCACCGCCGTCAGCTTCGCCGCCACGATCCGGCCCGGCCCGGGCCTCTACCGGCCGGTCTTCTGTTTCGGCCGGTCCGAGACCGCGGACGGAACGGGCGGCATCGTGCGGGGCACTTTCGCCGTCGCCCGCCTCTGCCTCGACACGGCGGCGAGAAAGCGCTGCAACCTGAACTGACCCTTTTCTTTTGCGCGGCGAGCGCCTATCTCTCGGTCGATGAGACAAATCCTCTTCGCCCTCGCCGTCCTGGGCGCCGTTCTTTCCGGCTGGGTGCCGGCGATCGCGGCGACGCTGAGCGTTGCGCAGCCGTCCGGCGTGCATCATGCCATGCACCAGACGGCGACCGAGGAGGGCGAGCACGGCAAGTCGAAACCGGCCGCCCATCCCATCGCCTGCTCCGCCTGCTTCGCGATCGAGGCGGAACGGCTCGAACCGCCGAACCGCGTCCTCGACGTTTCGAGCCGGGTCTGCGCCGCCATGCCGCGCTTTGCCGGCCTTGCGCTTTCGCCGCTCGATCCGCCTCCCCGGTCCTGACCTTCGCTTGACCAGGCTTCCGGGTGCTTCCCACCCGGCCATCAACCGTATTCAGAACTGGAAAAGACAATGAACGCAAAGACCATGCTTCTCGGCGCAGCCATCGCGCTCGCCGCCGCCATGCCCGCAAGGGCCCAGGAGGCCGACCATTCCGCCCATGGCACGACGATGGGCGAACCGGCCGCAGACCAGAGCGCCTCCACCAAGGCCTTCATCGAGGCCAATGCGAAAATGCACAAGGGAATGGAGATCCCGTTCACGGGCGATGCCGACGTGGACTTCGTGCGCGGCATGATCGCCCACCACCAGGGCGCCATCGACATGGCGAAGGTCGAGCTCGAGCACGGCAAGGACCCGGACATCCGCAAGCTCGCCGAAGAGATCATCGCCGCCCAGGAGGGCGAGATCAGGATGATGGAGGCGTGGCTGGCGAAGAACGCCAAGTGACACGCGGAAGGCCCGCCGCCGGAGCGGCGGGCCATTCCGATCGCCTATTCGCCGGCCGGCCTTCGATGGACGGACGAGGCCTCGACCAGCGAGGCCGCGATCACGCGGGCCATCATCAGGCTCGTCTCGCGAATTTCGGTGCTGGTGCCGCTGCGGGCGGACCGGATCAGGCGGAAGCCTTCCCGGAGCATGATCTCCTGGGCCTTGTCGCAGGCCCAGCCCTCAAGTCGAGATTCATCGATTGCAGATGCGTTTGGCGCCATGATTCCCCTCATGCCAAATCATTCAGCACAAAGCGGCACGCCGCGACTACGCACGCGCACGTCGACCCCAGAACTTCCGATGTATGAAATTGCCGCTTGACCTCAAGCTACATGATTCGTTGTAAAATCAAACAGGTATTTGCAAAGGCAATACGGGAATTATGGCCGTTCGAGCAGATTTCTTTTCCGTTCGACTTCCTCGCGGCAGAAACATCCCTCCACATGGTCGTTGACGAGGCCCATGGCCTGCATGAAGGCATAGACCGTGGTGGGGCCGACGAAGGTCCAGCCGCGCCTCTTCAGGTCCTTCGACAGGCGCACGGAAGTCGGCGTCGTCGGGTTGGCGACGATCGTGTCCCAGTCCACCCGCGCCGGCCGCTCCTCCGGCCGCGGCTCGAAACTCCAGAAATAGCGGGCGAGCGAGCCGAACTCGTCGC
Organism: Shinella agrisoli; assembly: GCF_046557955.1. Taxonomy (NCBI): domain Bacteria; kingdom Pseudomonadati; phylum Pseudomonadota; class Alphaproteobacteria; order Hyphomicrobiales; family Rhizobiaceae; genus Shinella; species Shinella agrisoli. The sequence continues at coordinate 171,861 of NZ_JBJIEP010000003.1, forward strand.
GCAGCGCCTGGGCCCGGCGGGCGTTGTTGATCGTCGAGACGATCTTGCCGCGGTGGCGCACGATGCCGGGATCGGCGAGGCAACGGGCGATGTCCTCGTCGCCGAACGCGGCCACCCTGTCGAAATCGAAGCCGGCGAAGGCGGCGCGAAAGCCCTCGCGCTTGCGCAGGATGGTGAGCCAGGAAAGGCCGGACTGGAAGCCTTCGAGGCAGATCTTCTCGAAAAGGCGATGATCGCTGGTGACGGGATGGCCCCATTCCTCGTCGTGATAGCGCCGGTAGTCATCCAGGTTGCCGTGCCAGGCACAGCGCGTGCGCCCATCCTCGCCCATCGTCAGTCCGCGTTCCGTCACTGCCGCCTCCGTTTCCTTTTTGTTCCGGTTTACCACTCATCAACCACATTTGGAAAGCAGGCAATAACCCTACCCAAAGCTTTATCGGCGCCATGCATGTCCAATGAACGGGCGTTTACCATTCGCTTCATCGGAGGGTGCAAGCATCCTTTCGAACCGGCGCCGTCTTTCCTCCCGATCCTGCGGCGCATCCTGGCGATCAGTAGCGAGTACGTCCGATGTTGATACGAGTCTTTCTGGCAACGGCCCTTTTGTGCACCACGACCTCCGCCTATGCGAACGACCGGTACATGAGCCGGCCGCCCGTCATCGTGAGCCCCGACCTCACCGCCCCGTGGCTGATGCAGTTGACCGGCGAAGGCGTGCAGCCGGCCGTCAACACGCGCCGCATCATCCAGCGCCAGCGCGTGCAGCAGCGCCGCATCATCCGCCGCGACGGCGTCGCCCGCGTCGAGCAGGTGGCGGTGACGAGCCGCGCGCAGAACCCGATCCGCTCGAAAATCGATCCGATGTACCTGCCGCAGATCGTCTCCTACGAAACCAGGTACAAGGCCGGCACGATCGTCATCGACACCAACAACCGCTTCCTCTACCTCGTGCTCGGCGACGGCAAGGCGCGGCGCTACGGCGTCGGCGTCGGCAAGCCGGGCTTCGAATGGGCCGGCACGCACACGATCACCCGCAAGGCCGAATGGCCGAGCTGGACGCCGCCGAAGGAGATGATCCGGCGCGAGGCCGCCAAGGGCCACTACCTGCCGGCCTTCATGGAAGGCGGGCCGGAAAACCCGCTCGGCTCGCGCGCCATGTATCTCGGCTCGACGCTCTACCGCATCCACGGCACGAACGCGCCCTGGACGATCGGCTATGCGGTCTCGTCCGGCTGCATCCGCATGCGCAACGAGGACGTCGTCGACCTCTACGAACGCGTGAAGGTGGGCACGAAGGTCATCGTGATCTGATACCGGAAAATCCTTCAAACGGGCAGCGAACGGACATCTCCGGCCACCTGCGTGGCCGGAGATGTCCGTTTTCCGGCCGCGTTTGCAGCAACGCCCCGAAGAAATCCGCCTTCACAATCGTCTTACTGCCGACAAGCCGGCTTGAAATCGGTCAGGACTCGGCTAGCCTCGCGGAATTGAGGATTGAGAGGGAATATACCATGCGGAAATACGCATCGATCTTGCTGGCGGCGACCTTTGCGGCGACGGCGGTCATGCCGGCCACGTCGGCGAACGCCTTTCCCGGCGCCCCCCGGGGCAGCCAGGTCGAGACGGCCTCCAACGTGACGCTCGTCCAGCAACAGAACAAGAAGCAGGTCGCGCAGAAATACAGGCGCACCAAGGTGCGTTTCGTCACCGACCAGGCGCCGGGCACCGTCATCGTCGATACGAACAACAAGTATCTCTACTACGTCGAGGGCAACAACAAGGCGACGCGCTACGGCATCGGGGTCGGCCGCGACGGCTTCGGCTGGTCGGGCGTGGTGAAGGTCGGCCGCAAGGAGGAATGGCCCGGCTGGACGCCGCCGGCCGAGATGCGCCGCCGCGAGGCCAGGAAGGGCCGCATCCTGCCCGCCTACCAGCCCGGCGGCATCGACAACCCGCTCGGCGCCCGCGCGCTCTATCTCTACAAGGGCGGCCGCGACACGATCTTCCGCATCCACGGCACGAACCAGCCGTGGACGATCGGCCAGAACATGTCGTCCGGCTGCATCCGCATGATGAACAAGGACGTGGAGCATCTTTACGCCCGCGCCGGCATCGGCACCAAGGTCATCGTCGTCGGCCCCGGCAACCGCCAGGGCGCCGTGAGCTACAACGACCGCGGCGTCGACTTCTTCGGCACGCTCTTCGGTTTCGGCGGCTGATCGCCTGTCTTGTAATGGTCCTGCAGGATGCCGGCCTCGCGCCGGCATTCCTTTTTAAGCCACGCGGTCAGGAAAGCGCGGCCGGCTTTTCGCCGCCATAGGCCCAGTCGAGCAGTTCCACCGTATGCAGGATCGGGATCTCGGTGCCCGTGGCGATCTGCGTCATGCAGCCGATATTGCCGGTGGCGATGAGGTCGGGCTTCGTCGCCTCGATGTTCCTCACCTTGCGCGCCTTCAGCCTGCCGGAAATCTCCGGCTGGAGGATGTTGTAGGTGCCGGCCGAGCCGCAGCACAGGTGTCCCTCCGCCGGATCGCGCACCGCAAAGCCCGCCTTCTTCAAAAGCGTCTTCGGGGCCATGGTGATCTTCTGGCCGTGCTGCATGGAGCAGGCCGAGTGGTAGGCGACCGTAAGCCCCCTCGCCTCCCGCTGCGGCAGGTCGAGCGTCGAAAGATATTCCGTCACGTCCTTGGCCAGCGCGGAAACGCGCGCGGCCTTCTCCGCGTAGGCCGGGTCGAGGCGCAGCATGAAGCCGTAATCCTTGATCGTCGTGCCGCAGCCGGAGGCCGTGACGATGATCGCGTCGAGCCCGCCCTTCTCCACCTCGCCGAGCCAGACGTCGACATTGCGGCGCGCGGCTTCCAGCGCCTGCTCTTCCCGGCCCATATGATGGACCAGCGAGCCGCAACAGACCTCGCCGGCCGGCGCCACGACCTCGACGCCGAGGCGCGTGAGCAGGCGGATCGTCGCCTCGTTGATCTCCGGCTTGAGCACCGGCTGGGCGCAGCCGGAAAGGATCGCGACCCGCCCGCGGCGCGGCCCCGCGGCCGGATGGGTGCCGGGCTTGGTGCTGCCGGACGCCTTCGGCAGCGTGCGGGGCGCAAGGTCCAGCATGGCGCCGAAGGGTTCCAGCGGCTTGAAGCGCTTCAGCAGGCCGGCGAAGGGCCGGCCGAGCGCGGCCGCCTTCAGCGCGAGGCGGAAGCGGCCGGGATAGGGCAGCGTCGCGGCGAGGATGTTGCGGGTCAGGCGGTCCCAGAACGGACGCCTGTACGTCGCCTCGATATGCATGCGCGCATGGTCGACGAGGTGCATGTAGTCGACGCCGGAGGGACAGGTGGTCGTGCAGGCAAGGCAGGAGAGGCAGCGGTCGATATGGGTGACGACCTCGGCATCCGCGGGCCGGCCGTTCTCCAGCATGTCCTTGATGAGGTAGATGCGGCCGCGCGGGCTGTCGAGCTCGTTGCCGAGCGTCACATAGGTGGGACAGGTGGCGGTGCAGAAGCCGCAATGCACGCATTTGCGCAGGATCTTCTCCGATGTGGCGACATGCGGATCGGCGAGCTGCTCGGCGGTGAAATTGGTCTGCATCAGCGGGCGCCCTCTCTGTCGAAGGGTGCGGTTGCGATACCCCCCTCTGCCCTGCCGGGCAGAGGGGGGTGGATGTTGGCTGCATCGTTCATGTGAATCCCCTCACCCCACCATCCGCGACCGGAACAGGCCGTCCGGATCGAAGCTCGCCTTCACACGCGCCTGAAGCGCCGCCACGGCCTCGGGCTGCGGCTGGAACACGTCCGTTGCCGCCAGCACGTCCGGCCGGGCCCTCAGCAGCGTGGCATGCCCGCCGCCGACGGCCTTGAGGTAGCGGCGCAGCAGTCCGGCCTCCGGGTCCGCCTCCATGCGCAGCCAGACGAGGCCGCCCTGCCAGTCGTAGAAGGCGTCGACGCCGGCCTCGAGGCGGAGTGCGGCGACGAGCTGCTGGCCGGCGGTCGGGGCGACGGAGACGCGCCAGAGCGGACGGGACGTGCCGTCCGCATAGGGCACCGCATCGCGGATCTCGCGCCAGAGGCGGAGCGTAGCCTCGGCGTCGAGGCGCGAGACGGCGCCGAAACGGGCCATGGCGGAGGCGAGCTTTTCCGTGCGCACGGCGACGGAGGCGGAAAGGCCCTCGAGGCGCAGCACGGTGGCGGCGCCATCCGGCAGGACGCCGCCGGCGAAGCGGCCGCGCACGCTTTCCGGCAGGTGCGCGGCGCCGGAGACCTCGACGGACATCGACATGGCCGTCGCCATGGCCGCCGCGGCCTCCGCGTCGTTGAGCCCCGAGACGACGATGGTGACGGCGGTTTCCGGCACGGGCAGAAGGCGGAAGGTGACTTCCGTGACAAGCGCCAGCGAGCCGTGCGAGCCGGCGAGCAGTTTGACGAGATCGAGGCCGGTCACGTTCTTCATCACCCGGCCGCCGGCCTTCGCCACCTCGCCCCTGCCGTTGACGAAGCGCACGCCGAGCAGGCTGTCGCGCGCCGCGCCGGCCACGAAGCGGCGCGGGCCGGAGGCGTTGGCGGCGAAGACGCCGCCGATGGTGGGAAAGCCGGACGTGCCGAGAACGCCGCGCAGGTCGTTCGGCTCGAAGGCGAGCATCTGGCGCTTTTCGGCAAGGGCGGCCTCCACTACTTCCAGCGGCGTGCCGGCGCGGGCCGTCATGGTCATCTCGGCGGGATTGTAGGCGACGATGCCGGCAAGGCCGCGGGTCGAAAGCACCTCGGCGCCCTCGGGCACGGCGGCGAGGCTGCGCGTGCCGCCGCCGCGGATGACGAAGGGCGTCTTCGAGAGTGCGGCGACCTTAACGAGGCGCGCGGCGCCCTCCTCGGAAAGCGGTTCGTGGATCGGCGTCATGCGGCGGGGCGCCCTTCGAGCGGGAAGACTTTCGACGGATTGAGCAGCCATTGCGGGTCGAAGGCGGCGCGCACGGCCATCTGCTGGGCGAGGTCGGCATCCGTGTACTGGTGGCGCATCAGGTCGCGTTTCTCGATGCCGACGCCGTGCTCGCCGGTGAGGCACCCGCCGGCATCGACGCAGAGCTTCAGGATGTCGTTGCCGGCCGCCTCGGCGCGCGCCGCGTCCTCGGGGTCGTTGGCGTTGAAGAGGATGAGCGGATGCATGTTGCCGTCGCCGGCATGGAAGACGTTGGCGACGCGCAGGCCGTACCTTTCGACGATCTCGGCCGTGCCGCGCAGGACATGCGAAAGCTGGCCGAGCGGCACCGTGCCGTCCATGCAGATATAGTCGGCGATCCGGCCGGTGGCGCCGAAGGCGGACTTGCGGCCCTTCCAGATCAGCGCGGCCTCCGTCGCGGACTGGCTTTCCTTGACGACCTTGACGCCGTGGCGGCCGGCGATCTCGATGATGCTGGCGAGCATCGCGTCCATCTCCGCCTCGGAACCCTCGACCTCGACGATCAGCAGCGCCTCGACATCCATCGGATAGCCGGCCTGGGCAAAAGCCTCGCAGATCTCGATCGCCGGCTTGTCCATGAATTCGATGGCGACGGGGATGATGCCGGCACCGATGACGTCGGCGACGCAGGCCCCCGCCGCCTCCGAGCTGTCGAAGCCGAACAGCACCGGGCGCGCGCCCTCGGGCCGGGCGATGAGGCGCACCGTCGCCTCGGTGACGATGCCGAGCTGGCCCTCGCCGCCGCAGACGACGCCGAGAAGGTCGAGCCCGCCGGCATCGAGCGCCTTGCCGCCGAGCTCGACGATCGTGCCGTCGATCAGCACCAGCTTGACGCCGATGAGGTTGTTGGTGGTCACGCCGTATTTCAGACAGTGCGCGCCGCCGGAATTCATGCCGATGTTTCCGCCGATGGTGCAGGCGAGCTGCGAGCTGGGATCGGGCGCGTAGAAGTAGCCGTCGGCGGAGACGGCGTCGGAAATGGCAAGGTTGGTGACGCCGGCCTGCACGGTCGCGGTGCGGTTGGCGTAATCGACGTCGAGGATGCGCGCCATCTTGGAAAGGCCGATGACGACCGCGTCCTCCTGCGGGATCGCGCCGCCGGACAGCGAGGTGCCGGCGCCGCGCGGCACGACGGGCACGCCGTAGCGATGGCAGTATTTGAGGACGGCCGCCACCTGCTGGGTCGTCTCCGGCAGGGCGACGGCGAGCGGCACGCGGCGATAGGAGACGAAGGCATCCGTCTCGAAGGGAACCAGCTCGCGCGGCTCGTGCACGAGACAGCCTTCCGGCAGCAGGTCGAGGAGGTCAGCGACGATCTCCCGGCGGCGGGAAATCACCGCCGGCCGCGGCTCCAGGAACCCGATCTGATCCATATCCTCGCCTCCCAAGCCCTTGTTCCTGCTCGATACCGGACGCAAAACCGGTGCGCACGTCCGCCTTCCCGCCCCAAGTGGTCTATTTTCTTTACCACTTTCTATTACGGGGTGCAAATGCTAAGCACTTTATCCACTTCGACAAGAATGGACGCGACTGCATGACGAATCTCGGCGATCTCGAAATCTTCTCCCGCGTCATCGCCATGGGCAGCATGTCGGCGGCGGGCCGGGCGCTCGGCCTTTCGCCCGCCGTCGTCTCCAAGCGCGTGAAAAGACTGGAAGAACGCCTCGGCACCCGCCTCTTCCAGCGCACGACGCGGCAGATCTCGCTGACCGAGGCCGGCCAGGGCTTCTACGAGCGCATCGTCGGCATCCTCGCCGGCATCGAGGAGGCGGAATCGTTCGTTTCCGGGCGATCGGGCGCCGTGCGCGGCTCGCTCAGGATTTCCGCGCCGACCTCCTTCGGCCGCCTGCACATCGCGCCCCATCTCAAGGGCTTCATGGACGGCTATCCCGAGCTCGTCGTCAACCTCGTCCTGACCGACGACTTCTCCGACATCGTCGGCGGCGGCTTCGACCTTGCGATCCGCATCGGGGAACTTTCCGATTCCTCCCTCGTCGCCCGGCGGCTCGCGCCGGTGCGCCGCGTGCTCTGCGCGTCGCCCGATTACATCGCCCGCCACGGCATGCCGGCCTCGCTGGAGGACCTCGCAAACCATGTCTGCCTGCCGCCGCACACGCAGGACGTCTGGCGGCTCGAAGGGCCGGAGGGCGGCGTGACCCATCGCCCGCACGGGCCGCTCCATACCAATTCCAGCGAGGTCGTGACCGAGGCCGTGCTTTCCGGCATGGGCATCGCGCTGCGCTCCACCTGGGATGTCGGGCCGGCATTGAAGAGCGGCGCGCTCAGGCAGGTGCTGCCGGACTACGAGGGCTCGCGCAACGTGGTGCTCTCGGCGGTCTATCCGAGCCGGCAGTTCCTGCCGGTGAAGGTGCGGCTCTTCATCGACTACCTCGCCGACCTCTACGGCCCCCTGCCCTATTGGGAGCGCTGAGGACCGGTGCTGTCCTCTTCCGCATGGCGGCGGCGGATGGCGCGGACGAGGAGCCACATTCCGAGGATCACGAAGGGCACGGCAATGCCCGTCAGCGTTTCCGGCTTCACCGGCAGGCCGAGCCCGTGCGCCGCCTTCGCGACATAGCCGAACAGGCCGACGACGTAATAGGAGATCGCCGCCACCGACAGGCCCTCGACGGTCTGCTGCAGGCGGAGCTGGAGCTTGGCGCGCCGGTCCATGGAGTTGAGCAGCGTCGTGTTGAGCTGCTCCAGCTCCACGTCGATCCAGCTTCTGAGCAGCGCCGTGGCGCGGGCGAGCTTCCGCGACAGGTTCGCCTGCCGTTCCTCGACGGACTGGCAGGTGCGCATGGCGGGCGCGAGCCGCCGCTCGAGGAAGAAGCCGAGCGTCTCGTAGCCGGGCACCGCCGTTTCGGCGAGCGTGCGGATGCGCTCCTGCACGATGCCGTAATAGGCGCGGCTGGCGCCGAAGCGGTAGAGGCTGAGCGCGGCGTTGGCCTCCAGCTCGGCGGCAAGACGGGTGATCTCGGAAAGCAGTTCGTCCGCCTTGTCGCGGGCATGCTGCTTCATGGCGTTGGTGATGCCGGTCAACCCGTCCTCGATGCGGCGGATTTCCGGGGATAGCGACTGGGCGAGCGGCAGGCCCATCATGGCGAGCGTGCGGTAGGTCTCGATGTCGAGCAGGCGCTGGACGAGCGCGCCGCGCCCGGCCTCGGTCATGCCGTGGTCGATGACGAGGATCTGCGTCAGGCCGTCGCCGTTCTGGCGGAAGTCCGTGAGGACGACACCCTGGCCGTTCTTGATCTCGCTGTAACAGAGGCTCGTCGGGTCGAAGGCCGAGATCGCCTCGCGCGTTTCCGGCGTGTCCGGGCGGATTTCGAGGCGGATGCCGGAGATCAGCGTGCCGGGCGGCGAAAAACTGTCGCCGAACGGATGGACAGGCACCGCGCCGCCGAACTTCTCCGGCACCGGCGCATCCCAGAAATAGGTCGAGAACTCGGTGTGCCGCTCCCAGCGCAGCGTGCCCTGCCCCCAGCTCAGCGCGTGGTGGCTGGCATCGCGGCCGGGCGGCGAGATGCCCCGCGAGCGCGACAGTTCCGCCATCACCGCATGGTCGACCGCCGAGCCGCCCTCGGTGAGGAATGCGAGCTGAAAGATGACGCGCGGCGACGAGACCAGCGCGTACGGCCTTGCGTGAATCTCCCCGAGCGCCTGCGCACGCGCGGTCGCCTGCGGAAAGGCGAAACTGCCTTTGGTCATGCCTGCACCTTCCCCTCATGTGCAACAGCTCTTTCTTAACAAATGTCAGGGCCCGGCAGATAGGGCGCATTGACGCAGGCCGGGAAAGGCAGGGCTTGCGCGGAGTGGACAAGATTGTTGACCAGTTTCCGCCCGCATTGCTAGTGTTTGCGGCGTGACCGACAGCGCCTTCGACCTTTTCGCCCGCATCAGCCCCAGCCGGACCTCCGACGAGGTCGTGCGGCAGATCGAACTGCTTCTGCTCGAAGGGGTGCTGCGCGACGGCGACCGGCTGCCCGGCGAGCGGGAACTTTCAAGGCGCCTCGACGTCTCCCGCCCCATCCTGCGCGAGGCGCTGAAGGAGCTGGAGAACCGCGGGCTGCTCGTCAGCCAGCACGGCGGCGGAACCTATGTCGCCGACATCATCGGCCAGGTCTTCTCCCGTCCCGTCGTCGACCTCATCGCCCGCCACCAGCGGGCGACGGAGGACTATGTCGAATACCGCCGCGAGCTGGAGGGCATCACCGCGGAGCTCGCCGCCCGCCGCGCGACGGAATACGACCGGCAGATGCTGACGCGCATCATGGAGGCGATGCGCGCGGCTCATGCGAGCGGTTCCTTCGATGCGGAGCTCGAAGCCGATGTCGAGCTGCACAATGCGATCGGCGAGGCCGCGCACAACATCGTGCTGCTGCATACCCTGCGCGCCTGCTACCGGCTGCTGGCGCAGGGGATCTTTTTCCACCGCCATCTCGTTTTCTCATCGGAGGAGGCGCGCGGCCATCTTCTCGCCCAGCACGAGGCGATATATGCCGCGATCATGGCGGGCGACGGACAGGCGGCCCGAAGCGCCGCCCAGGCGCACATGGACTATATCGCCGCCGCGATCCGCGAGGCCGAGCGCAGCGGGGAATGGCAGCGCATTTCCCAACTGCGCATGCAAAAGCGCGGCCTTTCCCCGCAAGCCTGACTTGCGCCGCAAATCTCGCGCAAGCAAGATAGAATATAACGAGTCGATCGGCACATCCCGACAAGAGGAATGAAAAAGACCTTGAACATCCTCAACCGCATCGTCAGCGACGTCCATCTCATGTTCCGCCGGCCCGTGCGCGAGCAGTATGGCGCGCTGTGCTATCGGTGGAAGAAAAAGCGTTCGGCGGTCGAAGTCCTCCTCATCACCAGCCGGGATACCGGGCGCTGGGTCATTCCCAAGGGCTGGCCGATGGAGGGCAAGTCCGCCGCCGGCGCTGCCGCGCGCGAGGCCTGGGAAGAGGCCGGCGTCAAGGGATCCGTCCGCGAGGAGCCGATCGGCAGCTACCGCTACATGAAAGGCATGCCGCACGGCCTGAAGGTCGATTGCCGCGTGCGCGTCTTCGCCCTTTCCGTCGACGACATCTGCAAGAACTTCCCGGAAAAGGGCGAGCGGCGCGCCGAATGGGTGAGCTGCGCGGAAGCGGCCGACCGCGTGCAGGAGCCCGGCCTGAAGACGCTCATGCTCGCCTTCGAGCGGACGATGCTCGCAAAAGACGCCCCCGCTGCGAAAAACGGCACGACCGGCGCCTGATGACGCCGCCGTCATATTGCCGCCGGTGCGCTGAGGCGGTAGTGCCTGTCGGCAAAGACGGAGCAGCATGAATGGCCAATTCACAGGTCCAGCTACGCAAGCCGACGCTGGACAAGGATCTGGAAAAACTCACCTTCACCGAACAGGCGACGCACTTCGTGCTGCGGTCATGGACGGGTGTCGGCATTGCATTGGTCTTCCTGCTGATCGCCATGGCGGTCGCCAACAGCTTCGCCACCGGCACGCCGGGCGTGCTCGTGGTGGCCGTCACCGCCGCGCTTGCCGCCTACATGGCCATGAACATCGGCGCGAACGACGTGACGAACAACGTGGGCGCGGCCGTCGGCGCGCGCGCCATGAGCATGGGCGTCGCCCTCGTCATCGCCGCGGTCTTCGAGATCGCGGGCGCCCTCCTTGCCGGCCAGGGCGTCGCGCAGACGGTCGCCTCGGGCATCGTCGACAGGGCGATCTTCCCGAGCCCGGAGGTCTTCGCCTGGGCGATGATGGCGGCGCTCGTTTCGGCGGCGCTGTGGATCAACATCGCCACACTCGCCAATGCGCCGATCTCCACCACGCACGCGATCGTCGGCGGCGTCATCGGCGCGGGGGCGGCGGCGAGCGGCTTTCAGAGCGTGCAATGGGATTCGATCGCCCTCATCGTCGTGAGCTGGACCGCCTCGCCGATCCTCGGCGGCGTAATCGCGGCGCTGTTCCTCTACTTCATCAAGGAATTCATCATCTACCGCGAGGACAAGATCGCCGCGGCCAAGACCTGGGTTCCGGTGCTGGTCGCGGTGATGGCAGGCTCCTTCGCCGCCTTCCTGGCCAACGGCGGCACGAACGGGTTCTACGATCTTTCCTACGGGACGTCGCTGCTCGTCGGGCTCGCCTTCGGCATCGTCACCTATGTCGCGACCCGGCCGGTCATCCGCCGCCATGCGGAGGGCTTGGACAACCGCAACCAGTCGCTGCGCACGCTCTTCCGCATTCCGCTGATCTGTTCGGCGGCGCTGCTCTCCTTCGCGCACGGGGCGAACGACGTGTCGAACGCCGTCGGCCCGCTCTACGGCGTGGTCTCGGCGCTGCGCTCCGGCACGGAAGGCGGGGCGACGATCCCGCTCTGGGTGATGGTGATCGGCGCCTTCGGCATCTCGCTCGGCCTGCTGCTCTTCGGCCCGCGCCTCATCCGCATCGTCGGCAGCGAGATCACCAAGCTGAACCCGATGCGCGCCTTCTGCGTGGCGCTCTCCTCCGCCGTCTCCGTGCTGACGGCTTCCGCCCTCGCCATTCCCGTCTCCTCGACGCACATCGCCGTCGGGGCGGTCTTCGGCGTCGGCCTGTTCCGCGAATGGTACACGCGCAACTCCCAGCGCCGCATCGACTATATCCGCAGCCGCGGCAACGGCATCGCGCCGGAGGAGCCGCCGGCCAACCCGGACGAGACGCGCCGGCGCTACCTCGTGCGCCGCTCGCATTTCATGACGATCGTCTCGGCCTGGATCGTGACGCTGCCCGTCTCGGCGATCCTGTCGGCCCTCGTCTTCCTCGCCCTCAACGCGCTCTTTGCCTGAGAGACCGACCATGCGCGCCAATTACCGGATGCAGCGCCTCTTCGTCGGCGACGCCCTTGCGGCGGGCCGGCCGATCGAGGCCTCGAAGGAGCATTTCCATTATCTCGCCAACGTGCTGCGCATGGCCGAGGGCGATGCCGTTCTGCTGTTCAACGGGCGCGACGGCGAATGGCGGGCGGACCTTTCCTTCCCGACCCGCAAGCGCCTGCTCCTGACGCCGGGCGAGCAGACGCGGCCGCAGCCGGAGCCCGCCGACCTCCATTATCTCTTCGCGCCGCTGAAGGTCGGCCGGCTCGACTATCTCGTGCAGAAGGCGGTGGAGATGGGCGCGGGCGTGCTGCAGCCCGTCATGACCCAGCACGTGCAGGGCAGGATCGCCAGCCTCGAACGGCTGGAGGCCAACGCCGTCGAGGCCGCGGAACAGTGCGGCATCCTCGCCATCCCGCGCGTCGCCGCGCCGAGAAGGCTCGAGGACCTGCTTGCCGGCTGGCCGCGCGAGCGCCGCATCGTCTTCTGCGACGAGGGCCACGGCAGCCAGAACCCGCTGCCGGCGCTGCAAGGGATCGAGGAGCGCAAGCTGGCGCTTCTCGTCGGCCCGGAGGGCGGATTTTCCGACGACGAGCGCGCGCTGCTGCGCAATCTCGACTTCGTGACGCCCATTCCGCTCGGCCCGCGCATCCTGCGCGCCGACACGGCAGCGGTGGCGGCAATGGCGGTCATCCAGGCGACGATCGGCGACTGGACCTGAGCACGGGCGGGACGGCCCTTTCCCGGAAAGCATAATGGGATTTTTTGAACCTGCCTTGAAAGGAATTTGCTTGCACCGCATACGATTCCGGTCCAAGCACCCTTCCCGAGGCCCGGCGGCTCCGCCGGGCGCCATCCGTTCAGAAGAAGACGCCCATGGCCCGTGATACCACCGACCAGACGCCGGTCCGCTCCGTTGCAGACATGGCGGATTATCTCGCCTCCGGATGCAAGCCGAAGGAGAAGTTCCGCATCGGCACCGAGCACGAGAAATTCGTCTTCTTTACGGCCGACAACAGCCCCGTGCCCTATTCCGGCAAGGCGAGCATCTCGGCGCTGCTCGCCGGCATGCGCGGCAAGACCGGCTGGGACCCGATCGTGGACGCCGGCAACGTCATCGGCCTTGCCGAGCCCTCCGGCATGGGCGCCATCTCGCTGGAGCCGGGCGGCCAGTTCGAGCTGTCCGGCGCGCCGCTCGAAAACCTGCACCAGACATGCAAGGAATCCAACCAGCACCTCGCCACGCTGCGCGAGATCGCCGAACCGCTCGGCATCCGCTTCCTCGGCATCGGCGGCAGCCCGAAATGGACCTTCGCCGAGACGCCGCGCATGCCGAAGAGCCGCTACGACATCATGACCCGCTACATGCCGAAGGTCGGCACCAAGGGTCTCGACATGATGTACCGCACCTGCACGATCCAGGTGAACCTCGACTTCTCCTCCGAAGCCGACATGCGCCGCAAGATGCAGGTGTCGCTGAAGCTGCAATCCCTGGCGACGGCGCTTTTCGCCAGTTCCCCCTTCACCGACGGCAAGCCGAACGGCCTCCTCTCCTGGCGCGGCGAGATCTGGCGCGACACGGACAACGACCGCGCCGGCCTCATCCCCTTCGCCTTCGCGCCGGATTTCGGCTTCGAGGACTATGTCGAATGGGCGCTCGACGTGCCGATGTATTTCATCGTGCGCGACGAGAAGTATCATGACTGCACGCACATCACCTTCCGCCAGTTCATGGACGGCGCGCTGAAGGGGAAGGTCGCCGACTGGGAGCCGAACCTCGGCGACTGGACGAACCACCTTTCCACACTCTTTCCCGACGTGCGGCTGAAGCGCTTCCTCGAAATGCGCGGCGCCGACGGCGGCCCGTGGCGGCGCATCTGTGCCCTGCCCGCCTTCTGGGTGGGCCTGCTCTACGACGACGGGGCGCTCGACGTCGCCGAAGAGCTGACGCGCGGCTGGACGGTCGAGGATGTCACCGCGCTGCGCGATGCCGTGCCGGCGCAAGGCCTCAGGGCCGAGTTCCGCGGCAGGCCGCTCTTCGACCTTGCCCGCGAAGTCATCTCCATTTCCCGGCAGGGCCTTGCCGCCCGCGCCCGCATCAACGGCGACGGCGTCGACGAAACCATCTTCCTCGCGCCGCTCGACGAGGTGCTGGCCAAGAAGGCGACGCTCGCGGAAGACATGCTGGCGCTCTACCACGGCCGCTGGAACGGCTCCGTCGAACCGGTCTTCACCGAATACCAGTACTGATCCCGGCGCAAGAAAGCGGTTTGCGCGGCCGAAATTCCCGTTATAGTGCAGGCACATGCCTGCCAATGGGCCGCCAACGGGAAGGGGTCTGCCATGCTTTCGCTCTACGACATGATGATGCAGGCGCAGAACGGCCATGCCGTGGAGGTCATGGCCCGCCAGTTCGGGCTGGCGCAGGAGCAGGCGGCCAAGGCCGTCGCGGCGCTGATGCCGGCCTTTTCCGAGGGCTTCAAGCGCAACGCCGCCAACCCTTACGACCTCGCCGCCTTCATGCGGGCGCTGACCACCGGCGAGCATGTCAAATATTTCGAGGACATCGGCAAGGCCTTCACGCCGCAGGGCCTTGCGGAAGGCAACGGCATTCTCGGCCACCTCTTCGGCAGCAAGGAGGTCTCGCGCGCCATCGCCGCACAGGCGGCGCAGATGACCGGCATCGGCCAGGAAATCTACAAGCAGATGCTGCCCGTCATGGCGAGCACGCTGATGGGCGGCATCTTCAAGCAGACGCTCGCACCGTTCTTCCCCGGCGCGCAGGCCGGCAAGACGCCCGCCAACCCCTTTGCCGACGTGATGCGGCAATGGGCCGAGGCGACGGGCCTTGCGAAGAAGCCGGAACCGGCGAACCCTTTCGACAACCCGTTCACGCAGGCCGCGCAGGAATTCTTCGGCACGAAGAAGGACGCGCCGGCGAACCCCTTTACCGACAATCCCTTCGCAAAGGCCTTCCAGGACATGATGGCGGGCATGGCCGGCCAGCCGGCCGCCGGCGAGAAGCCGAGCGAGCCGGAGGGCTCGGCGGCGGATTCGCTGAAAACCCTCGTCAACACCATGTTCGACACCGGCCTCGAAATGCAGAAGGACTACCAGCGCAACATCGAGTCGATCTTCGAGACCATGCGCAGCGGCATGGAGACGGACGGCGGCAGGAAGGCCTGACGCCAAGGCGCCGGCGGCATCGCCGCGGCGGCTATCCCGCGCTGTTCAGTGCCTTTTCGAAGAGGACGGTGGTGAGGCCGCTTTGCCATTCCTCGTCCGGATAGCGCGCCATCTCGACATAGCCCAGCGCCTTGTAGAAGCCCTGGGCCTGCGCGTTGAACGTGTCCGTTTCGAGCCGCGCCTGCCGGAAGCCCCTTCCGGCGATGTCCCGCTCGGCCCGTACGAGCAGCCGGCGCCCCACGCCCCTGCGCTGGAAGTCGGAGTGCACGTGCAGGGCGTCGATGAAATCATCGATGCGATAGACCAGACCGGCGATCCGGCCATCCACCTCGGCCACGAGCATGTCCGCACCGCAGCGCTCCACGAAGCGTCCGCCGATATCCGTCTCGACATAGCGGCGGACGGAGGCCTCGGTGATCTGCGGCCGCCACGTGCTTTCGAACGTGTCGCGCAATACGGCCTTCATGGCGGGAAAGTCCCGCTTGCGTGCCGGACGAATCAGAACCCCGTCAGCCATCCTGTCTCGCGCACCGATCATGACACATGGCGGTTGACCGCATTCTCCAGATATTCCTGCCGGCCGGGGCACGGCTCAAGCCATGAAAAAGCCCGACGCGGACCTTGGGAGTCGCACGCCGGGCAAGCGGCAGGGCTATTGGCTCTCACCCTGCGGGGAAGTCTGGTGTCGTCCCGGGAGGTAGGACGGCACCGGGAAAAATCAATCCGTCCGGCCGCCGCGCAGATGACGGCGGGCGCGCTCGCGCGCCGCGATCGTCAGATGCAGGCCCGCATCGGAGAAGAAGGAGGCGGCCCGGATCTCCTGAACGTCGGCGCGGCACAGGCCCATGTCGAGGAGCCGATGGTCGTCGAGCTCGCCCAGCCGGTTGATCGCGCGGCGATTCTGCCAGGCGCGGACGAACTTGGAGACGGCGTAGCGGATGCGGACGAGGAGGCTCGGGGCCGGACGGCGCGTCGCGAGGATATCGATTTCCATTCTGCGGTCGAGCATGCGCATGGCATTTCTCCTTTCCGGCTTCACGCACCATCGGCCTTTCGACGGAGTTCGCGCGACGCCTGTGATCGTTCGCCGCCCGCAAGCAACGGGGACGGTTCAAGGGTCGGACATCAAGAAGAGCCGCCCGCCGGGAGGTCGGGGCGAAGCGGCAGATCCTGCCGAACGTTGACCGGCGGACAGGTCATCGTTCAACAATTGCTTTTTCGCAGAAACCCATTGATCAGTCCAACGAATGTTTCTAATAGTATCAATCAAACAATCTTATGGGTATCGATATGTCCGCTCCGTTAGACATAGACCAGCTCCAGACCTTCGTCGCGATCGCAGATACCGGAAGTTTCACGCGGGCCGCCGAGCGGGTCTTCAAGACCCAGTCGGCCGTCTCGATGCAGATGCGGCGCCTCGAGGAGCGCATCGGCAAGCAGCTCTTCGTGAAGGACGGCCGCGGCAACCGGCTGACCGCCGAGGGCGAGCGCCTGCTCAACTATGCGCGCCGGATGCTGCGCCTCAACAACGAGGCCATCGCCGCCTTCGACGACAACCGGCTGGAGGGCATGCTGCGCATCGGCACGCCGGACGACTATGCCGACCGCTACATGCCGGAAATCATCATGCGCTTCGCCAAGACCCACCCCAATGTGGAGCTCTACATCGTGTGCGAGCCCTCGGTGGACCTGGCGGAGAAAATGGCGAAGGGCGAGCTCGACATCGCGCTCGTGACCCACAACCCGCGCCAGCGCCAGTCCGACGTGGTGCGGACCGAGCCGCTGTGCTGGGTCATGTCGGCCAACCATCCGCTGCCGGAGAACGCGCCGGTGCCGCTCGCCGTCGGCCGGCGGGACTGCCAGTGGCGGCAGATCGCCTGCGCGGCGCTCGATTCGGTCGGCCGCGACTACCAGGTGCTGTTCACGAGCTGGTCGTCGACCGTCGTCGCCGCCGCCGTGATGGCCGGCATGGCCGTCTCGGTGCTGCCGGAATCGGCGTTGCGCCCGGGCATGAAGGTGCTGACGCAGGCGGACGGCTTCCCGCCGCTCGCGCCGGTGCAGATCGGCATCATGCGGCGGCCGGGCCTTTCGCCCTCGCTTTCCAACGCCATCACCAGCCACATCACCGCCTGCCTCGACAACATCACGCCGCTGACGGCGGCCGACGACCTGCCCGAGGCGGAAGTGAAGGTCTTTCCGCGCATGCCGCGGCTGCGGCCGGGACATATCCTGCCCGGATGGTGACGCTCATTCCCATGGACGGCGCTCCCGCCGGCAAGCCCGGACCGTCCGAGGTGACCGTCAGGCCTGCCCGTCAAGAGGAAGTCGAGACGCTGCGCCGGATCGAGCGCTCCGCCGCGCAGGCCTTCCGGCTGGTGGAGGCCTTCTCCTGGATCGCCACCGACGACGTGCAGAGCGCCGAGCGGCATCTCGACCTCATCGGCAAGGGCACGAACTGGGTGGCGACCGCCGACGGCGACCATCCCGTCGGCTTCCTCAGCGCCGAAATCGCCGGGCCTGAACTGCATATCTGGGAAATCTCCGTCGGCCACCTTTATCAGGGCTTCGGCATCGGCCGCCGGCTGATCCGGCATGCCGTGGACGAGGCGGCCGAGCGCGGCCTCGACGCCGTGACGCTGACGACCTTCCGCACCATTCCCTGGAACTGCCCGTTCTACGAGCGGCTCGGCTTCCGGACGCTGGACGAGGCGGAGCTTTCGCAGCGCCTCAGGGACGTGCTCGACGAGGAAGCCGAACATGGGCTCCAGCGCGACACACGCTGCGCCATGCGGCTGACGATCGAGCACGGCCCCTAGGCGAGGTTCTTCCTCAGGAACTCCACGGTGCGCTGCCAGGCGAGGTCGGCGGCGGCCTTGTCGTAGCGTGCGGCGGAGGTGTCGTTGTTGAAGGCGTGGTTGGCACCCTCGTACATGTGGATCTCGAAGGTCTTGCCGTTCGCTTCGAGCGCCTGGCGGTAGGCGTCGATGCCGGCATTGATGCGCTCGTCGAGGCCGGCATAGTGCAGCATCAGCGCCGCCTTGATGTTCGGCACGTCCTCGGCGGGCGCCTGCGCGCCGTAATAGGCGACCCCCGCCTTGAGCTCCGGCGACCGGGCGGCGAAACGGTTGACGAGGCCGCCGCCCCAGCAGAAGCCGATCGCGCCGACATTGCCGTTCGACCCGTCCAGCTTCGCCAGGAATTGCAGGCTCGCCTCCGCATTGGCCACCGTCGCCGCCGGGTCGAGCTTGCCGATCATCTCGCGCGCCTGGTCCTCGTTGTCCGGCGTGCCGCCCGAAGGCGAGAGGAAGTCGGGTGCGAGCGCGATGAAGCCCTCCAGCGCCATGCGGCGGGCGACGTCGCGGATATGCGGGTTGAGGCCGCGGTTCTCATGGATGACGATGACGCCGGCGAGCGGGCCCGACGCCTCCTTCGGGCGAACGACATAGCCCTTCATCTCGCCGGAGCCGCCGCCATAGACGACATCCTTGGCGAGCAGGCGCTGGTCGTCCGCCGCGATGATCTCGGCGCTCGCCGAATTGGCGGCCAGCAGCGGGACGATGGCGGCCGCCGCGGCGCCGGAGCCGGCGAGAGCCGTCAGGCGCTCCATGAAACGGCGGCGGTCGAGCGTCAGATGGGTATATTCGTCATAGGCGTCGATCATCGCCTGTGTGATCTGCGGCTTGTCCATGGCGGATCCTCCGATATTTCTAGCCGAAAGATAAGATAGGCCGGCCTTGGACAGCCGCCGAACACAACTGCGTTACCGTACGCGCCGCCTATGCAGCCAGATCGAGCACGATCCGCCCGTCGATCCTGCCCTCCTCCATCCGTTCGAAGATGTCGTTGATGCTATCGAGCCTGTCCCAGGAAAAATGCGCGGCGACCTTGCCTTCGCCGGCAAAGACGAGCGATTCCTCCAGGTCCTGCCGCGTCCCGACGATGGAGCCCCGGACGGTGATGCGCTTCAGCACCGTATCGAAGACCGGAAGCGAAATGAAGCCCGGCGGCAGGCCGACGAGCACCATGGTGCCCTTGGAGCGCAGGAAGCCGTAGGCCTGCTCCATGGCCTTCGGCGAGACGGCCGTGACGAGCGCGCCGTGAACCCCGCCGGTCGCCTTCAGGACCTGTTCCACCGCATCGGCCGCCCTGCCGTTGACGACGACATCGGCGCCCAGCTTCGCGGCGAGCGCGAGCTTGTCGTCGAAGATGTCCGCGGCCACGACGTGCATGCCCATCGCCTTGGCATACTGGACGGCCATGTGTCCGAGCCCGCCGATCCCCGAGACGACGACCCATTCGCCGGGCTTCACCTCGGTTTCCTTCAAGCCCTTGTAGACCGTGACGCCGGCGCACAGGACGGGCGCTGCCGGCCCAAACTCGAGGCTGGCGGGAAGATGCCCGACGAAATCGGGGTCGGCCAGCCCGAATTGCGCGAAGGTGCCGTTGACGGAGTAGCCCGTGTTCTGCTGCTCGGCGCAGAGCGTTTCCCAGCCCGTCCGGCACGGCGAGCAGCAGCCGCAGGCGGTGTGAAGCCACGGCACGCCGACGCGGTCGCCTTCCTTGACGCGCCTGACGTTCTTCCCGGCCTTCGCGACGAAGCCGACGCCCTCGTGGCCGGGAATGAACGGCGGGTTGGGCTTGACCGGCCAGTCGCCGTTCGCCGCATGCAGATCGGTATGGCACACGCCGGTCGCCTCGTACTTGACGAGGATCTGGTCCGGCCCCGGCTCCGGCACCGCGACCTCCTCGACGGAAAGGGGCTTTCCGAACTCCCGCACGACCGCGGCTTTCATCGTCCTTGTCATGGTGTCATCTCCTTCGGAACGCGATCCGAGGGATCGCAGGCCGCAGGATAGTAACCGTCACCGGACGGCGGCCAATTGACCACGATCAAGCCCGGCCGTTTCCGGAGCGCGAACTGTCTCAGGAATGAGGCAGCCGCGCCGCCTTTCCGTCAGGTCAGGGCCAGCCAGACGCCGAGCCATGCCCATAGAAGCACGACAACCAGAAGGCCCGCGATGAAGAGCGGGCGCCGATAGCGCAGGCGGTTGCTGGTGACATGCACATAGGCATGGGCATAGCGCAGCGCCACGAACAGCCAGCCGCCGGCGACGGTGACCGGATTGTCGGCATCGACGAGGTAGAGGAGGATGCTCACCGCGTAGAAGAGCACCGGCAGCTCGAACTGGTTGGCGATGGCGTTCTTGACGACGAGGCTCTCGGCCGGCTCCTCGCGGTTCTCGCGGAACTGGTCGGGCCGGGCGCGGCCATCCTTGACCGCGCCGACGCGGCGGGAAGACAGCAGGACATAGAGGACGAAGACGAGCGCGGCATGCGCGATCATCGGCCAGATCGTGGCTTCCGTGGGCGACATGATCAGACGGCGCCCGGATAGTTCGGGCTTTCGCGGGTGATCGTCACGTCGTGGGCGTGGCTTTCGCGCAGGCCCGCGCCGGAGATGCGCACGAAGGTCGCCCTCTCCTGGTA
Organism: Shinella agrisoli; assembly: GCF_046557955.1. Taxonomy (NCBI): domain Bacteria; kingdom Pseudomonadati; phylum Pseudomonadota; class Alphaproteobacteria; order Hyphomicrobiales; family Rhizobiaceae; genus Shinella; species Shinella agrisoli. The sequence continues at coordinate 192,333 of NZ_JBJIEP010000003.1, forward strand.
TTCCTTGAGGTCGCGGCCGCCGACATAGCCCATGGAGGCCTTGAGGCCGCCGGCGAGCTGGTGCAGCACGCCCGCGACCGGGCCCTTGTAGGGCACCTGGCCCTCGATGCCTTCCGGCACGAGCTTCAGCGTGTCGCGCACCTCGGCCTGGAAGTAGCGGTCCGCCGAGCCGCGCGCCATGGCGCCGACGGAGCCCATGCCGCGATAGGCCTTGAAGGAGCGGCCCTGGTAGAGGAAGACCTCGCCCGGGCTTTCGTCCGTGCCGGCGAGCAGCGAGCCGACCATGACGGCCGAGGCGCCTGCCGCGATCGCCTTGGCGAGGTCGCCGGAGAATTTTATGCCGCCGTCGGCGATGACCGGAACGCCCGCCTGCCCGGCGGCCTCGACGGAGGCCATGATGGCGGCGAGCTGCGGCACGCCGACACCGGCGACGATGCGGGTCGTGCAGATCGAGCCCGGGCCGATGCCGACCTTGACGGCGTCCGCGCCGGCATCGATCAGCGCCTTCGTGCCGTCCGCGGTGGCCACGTTGCCGGCCATGATGCGCACCGAGTTCGACAGCTTCTTCACGCGGGCGACGGCGTCGAGCACGCGCTGCGAATGGCCGTGCGCGGTGTCGACGACGAGGAGGTCGACGCCTGCGTCGATGAGGCGTTCGGCGCGCTCGAAGCCGTCGTCGCCGACCGAGATGGCGGCGGCGGCGCGAAGGCGGCCCTGCGCATCCTTCGAGGCATTGGGGTTGAGCTGGGACTTCTCGATGTCCTTGACGGTGATGAGGCCGACGCAGCGCCCGTCGCCGTCGACGACCAGCAGCTTCTCGATGCGGTGGCGGTGCAGAAGGCGCTTGGCCTCCTGCTGGTCGACGTTCTCCTTCACCGTGATGAGGTTCTCCCGGGTCATCAGCTCGTAGATCTTCTGGCTCGGATCGGAGGCGAAGCGCACGTCGCGGTTGGTCAGGATGCCGACGAGGCGGCCGGCCTTGCCGTTGCCGCCGTTCTCGACGACCGGGATGCCGGAAATGCCGTGCGCCTTCATCAGCGCCAACGCCTCGGCGAGCGTCGCGTCGGGACCGATCGTCACCGGGTTGACGACCATGCCGCTCTCGAACTTCTTGACCTGGCGGACCTCCTCGGCCTGCTCGGCGGGCGTCAGGTTGCGGTGGATGACGCCGAGGCCGCCGGCCTGGGCCATGGCGATGGCGAGGCGGCTTTCCGTGACCGTGTCCATCGCGGAGGAGAGGATCGGCAGGTTCAGCTCGAAATCGTGCGCGATGCGGGTGGCGATGTTCGTCTGGCCCGGCATGACCTCGGAGTGTCCGGGTTGCAGGAGAACGTCGTCGAAGGTCAGGGCTTCGAGACCGGTTGCCGTTTCAATGATGCGCGCCATGGGCCAAATTCCTTTGAGGTAAAGCTCACGCACCAAGGGGGACATTGGGAGTGGTCCGCCTCGGTCGCTTGCAAGAAATTCTTGGAAGTTGGCGAGGGCTGGTAACACGTTCACGACGGATTGGGAATAGCAAAACGGCCGGAATCATGTCCGGGGCCGCGCTTGCGGACAAGCGCTCGACGGATGCGCCCCTCATCCCGCTGCCGCGACCTTCTCCTCGCAAGCGGAGCGAAGGGACCTGCGGCAAGGCAGTGCAACGTCCTCCTTCTCCCCGCCTGCGGGGAGAAGGTGCCGGCAGGCGGATGAGGGGCACATCCGCCGAAAGGCCCCGCTCAGATGTCGAACTGATAGCTGACCGGCACGAACCGATAGCCCTCGCCCGCCTTCTCCACGAAGCCCGCCGCCGGGAAGGGCATGTGGTAGCCGATGAAGGCGAGCCTGTCGGTGGCGATCATGTCGAAGACCTTCTTGCGGGTGGCGGCCGCCTCGGCCTTGTCCATGTCGAAGCGCACTTCCCAGTCCGGCCGCTGGAGCGACAGAACGTAGTGGTTCGCCGTATCCGCCGTCAGGATAAGCGCCTTGCCCTCCGATTCGACGCGGAAGATCATGTGGCCCGGCGAATGACCGAAGGCGTCGAGGCCGGTGATCCCCGGCACGACCTCGCCCTCGTCCTCGATGAAGGTCAGCTTCTCGGCGAGCGGCTGCACGTTGGCGAGCACGCCCTGGTGCCCCTGCTCGGCGGGCGTTCCCATGCGTTCCGGATTGACCCAGAAGTCATATTCCGTGCGGCCGGTGACGTAGCGCGCATTCGGGAAGGCCGGCTTGCCGCCCTCCATCAGCCCGCCGATATGGTCGCCATGCATATGGGTGATGACGACGACGGAGATCTGGTCCGGCGTGTAGCCGGCATATTTCAGGCCTTCGGCGAGGCGGCCCATGCCGGCCTCGCGGCCGCCCTCGCCCATGCCCGTATCGAAGAGCACGACCTCGGCGCCGGTATCGACGAGCGCCGGCGTGAAGCTGTTGACGAAGCTGTCGGCGGGCAGGAAATTCTCGGTGAGCAGCGCCCCCACGGCCTCGGCGGACTGGTCGGTGCCGAAGGTCTCGTTCGGGGCGCCGGACGGCCGGATGCCGTCACGCACGGTCAGGATGCGGAAGCTGCCGAGCTTGAAGCTGCGCGTCTCGATGGGGCTTACGCGCATGTCCGTCGCGTCGGTCCCCGATTGGGCAAAGGCCGCGGCGCGGTTCAGGACCAGCGGCGCGGCCAGGGCACCGGCGCCGGCGGCCAGGAACAAGGATCTGCGCGAGATTGTCGAATGGTCTCCCATGGGTCTACCCTCTTTCATGAAAGCGTGCGTCGCCGTTGTAGAAGCCGGCATCGACGTGAAGATGACACGCGTCCATCTAGGGCGCTGTCACGATCCGGGCACGCGGCATCACGGGCTTGTGATGCCGGCGGAAAATCCTTCCGATTTGACAGACGGCAGCGACGGGCGCAGAAGACGGGCGGGCCCGCGCCGGGGCCGCGAACCCGATCTGCCGATGAACCGTATCGTCCCCCTCATCCTCGCCGTCGCGCTCTTCATGGAGCAGATGGATTCCACCGTCATCTCCACCTCGCTGCCGGCGATCGCCGCCGACCTCGGCGTGGGGCCGATCACGCTGAAGCTCGCGCTGACGTCCTACATGGTCTCGCTCGCGACCTTCATCCCGCTCTCCGGCTGGATGGCCGACCGGTTCGGGGCAAAGCGCATCTTCCGCCTCGCCATCCTCGTCTTCGTCGCCGGCTCGATCCTCTGCGCGGTCTCGGGCAGCCTCGTCGCCTTCGTCGTCTCGCGCTTCCTGCAGGGCATGGGCGGGGCGATGATGACGCCTGTCGCCCGCCTCGTGCTGGTGCGCAGCACCTCGCGCTCCGAGCTCGTCTCGGCCATGGCGCTGCTGACGATCCCCGCGCTCGTCGGCCCGCTTGCCGGTCCGCCGCTCGGCGGCTTCATCACCACCTATTTCTCCTGGCACTGGATCTTCCTCATCAACGTGCCGGTCGGCATCGCCGGCTACATCCTCTCCGGCATCTACCTGCCGGAGATCCGCGCCGCCGCGCCGCCGCCGCTCGACTGGAAGGGTTTCCTCCTCAGCGCCGTCGCCGCCTCCGGCACGATGTTCGGCCTCTCGGTCGTCAGCCTGCCCGCCCTGCCGCCGGTCATCGGGGTCGCCGCCACCGCCGCCGGCCTTGCCTGCGGCGTGCTCTATGTCCGCCATGCCCGGCGGCACCCGGCGCCGCTGCTCGACCTGAAGCTCTTCCGCGACAGCGCGTTCCGCGCCGCCTCGATCGGCGGCACGCTGTTCCGCATCTCCGTCGGCGCGGTGCCCTTCCTGATGCCGCTGATGCTGCAGGTCGGCTTCGGGCTCTCGCCCTTCCAATCCGGCCTCGTCACCTTCACCGGCGCGATCGGCGCGATCACCACGAAGTTCGTCGCCAAGCGGGTGCTGACCTTCGCCGGCTTCCGCACGACGCTGATCATCGCCGCCATCTGCGGCGCTGCGCTGACCTTCGTGAACGGCCTCTTCACGCCGGCCACGCCCTTCTGGTTCATGGCGGGCGTGCTGCTTGTCGCGGGCCTTGCCCGCTCCTTCTTCTTCACCAGCGTCAACGCGCTCTCCTTCGCCGACATTCCCGACGAGGACGCGAGCAAGGCGACGTCGATGAGCGCCGTGCTCCAGCAGATCAGCCTGGCGCTCGGCGTCGCGGTTGCCGGCGCCATCCTCGAAATCGAGACCGCGCTCACCGGCTCGCCGCTGGAACTCAAGGACTTCCAGATCGCCTTCATGGTGATCTCGGCCCTGACGCTCGCCGCCGTCATCCCCTTCATCGCCATGGCGAAGGACGCCGGCGCCTCCGTCTCCGGCCATCGCCTGGCCGCGCGGGAGGAGGAAACGGCGGCGGTGAAGTAGCTTGGGATAAGTCCCGCCCCTCACCTGCCTGCCGGCATCCTCTCCCCACAAGCGGGGCGAGGAAGGCTGGAAGCCCTAATTTCCTCAACCTGCGGCTTTGGGAAGCCGGCGCACCCGGCAGGGGATGAGGGGCAATCCGACATCGGTGGCGTAGAGCAGCATCAGGCGCCCTCTTGCGCCGCGCCTGCCTCGTCCGCCGCCTTGCGGCCTTTAAAACCCTTGGCGAGCAGGAACATCTCCACCGATTCGGCGCGCGAGGCGCCGGGCTTCACGTGGATGACCTGCCGGAAATTCTGCTTGAGCATGGTGAGGAGGTCCCGCTCCGTGCCGCCCTGGAAGGTCTTTGCCAGGAAGTGCCCGCCCTCGGCCAGCACCTCGACGGCGAAATGCGCGGCGACCTCGCACAGATGCATCGTGCGCAGGTGGTCCGTCTGGCGGTGGCCGGTGGTGGGCGCGGCCATGTCGGAGATGACGAGGTTCGGCGTGCCGCCGACCGCCTCGATGAGCTTTTGCGGCGCCTCGGGGTCGAGGAAATCCATCTGGAGGATGGCGACGCCCGGCAGCGGGTCCATCTCCAGGAAGTCGATGGCCGCGACGCGCGGGTCGGCATCGGTCGATCCCGTCACCTTGGCGGCGATCTGCGACCAGCTTCCGGGCGCCGCGCCAAGATCGATGATGCGGCGGGCACCGGCGAGGATATTGTGCTTCTCGTCGATCTCCAGGAGCTTGAAAGCCGCGCGGGCGCGATAGCCTTCCAGCTTGGCGCGCTGCACGTAGGGATCGTTGATGTGGCGTTCGAGCCAGCGGCGCGAGGAGGCCTTGAGCTTGCCCTTCCTGACCTTCTGGCCGAGCTTGCGGCCGGTGCGGTTGCCGCCGATCGGAGGCTTGGTCATGAGGCCTGTCCTTCGGGCTTTGCCGGGTTGCGATAGCCGCCGCGATGGTTGCGGCGGTGGCGGCCGCGGCGCCAGACGCCGTCGTCGGCCATCATGTCGGTGAGCAGGCCCTCGCGCAGGCCCCGGTCGGCGACGCGCATGCGGCGCGAGGGCCAACGCTTGCGGATCGCCTCCAGGATGGCGCAGCCGGCGAGCACGAGGTCCGCCCGGTCCGGCCCTATGCAGGGATTGGCCGCGCGGGCGGAAAAATCCCAGGAGAGGAGACGCGCCTGCATCGCCGTCACCTCGTCGTCGGAGAGCCACACGCCGTCGACCCGGCGCCGGTCGTAGCGCGGCAGGTCGAGGTGCACGCCGGCAAGCGTCGTCACCGTGCCGGAGGTGCCGATCAGGTGGAAATCCTCCGGCGCGTGCACGACATCGCCGGGGCAATCGAACCGCGCCAGCATGCCCTCGACCTCGGAGACCATCCGTGAAAAGCTCTCCGGCGTCACGTCGCGCCCGCCGTGGCGTTCGGAGAGCGTGACGACGCCGACCGGCAGCGACGTCCAGTGCGTGATGTGGTTCGCGAGCCGGCTGGACCGGTTCTCGCCGATGCGGATGACCGCGATTTCCGACGAGCCGCCGCCGATGTCGAAAAGCACGACGGACTTCGCCTCGCGCCCGACGAGCGAGGAGCAGCCGGAGACCGCAAGGCGCGCCTCGGTCTCGCGATTGATGATCTCGAGCTCCAGCCCCGTCTCCTCTCTGACCCGCTCAAGGAAGATTTCGCCGTTCTCCGCCGCGCGGCAGGCCTCGGTGGCGATGAGGCGGCTGCGGCGGATGTTGCGGCTCTTCAGCTTGGCGGCGCAGATCTTCAGCGCCTCGACGGAACGGTCCATCGCCTCGTCGGAGAGCCGGCCGCTCGCCGCAAGCCCCTCGCCGAGGCGCACGATGCGCGAGAAGGCGTCGACGACGCGGAACTGGCCGGGCCGGGTCGGCTGGGCGACGAGAAGGCGGCAATTGTTGGTGCCGAGGTCGAGAGCGGCATAGAGCGGCGCGTCGTAACCGTCCCGCTCGGCGGGGCGTTGCGCCTGGGCGGCCTCGCGCCTCGGCTCCGGCGGCTGGGGAGCGGGCCGATGCTCGGCAACGAGCACCGCCGCCGGCTGGACGACGGCGGCAACGGGCTGCGCGACATGCGCTGCCGGCTTCCTGCCACGGTGCTTACGGCGGCTCCTGCGGCCCTCGGCCTGGCGCTGGTCCGGCTGGGGCGCCGCCTCCCGCTGGCCGACGGGTGCGAGCGGGCGCACGTTCTCCTGGCCGGCGCCCTTGCCGCGCCGGCGGCGCTTGTTCCTGCGCGCGGTATCGCCGCTCGATGCGGCCTGGGGGCGCTCGGCGGGTCCGGACAAGCCGGCCGCCTGGCCTGCGGACGGGGAAGCGGCAGAGGGACCGGGCGTGCCCTTCTGCTTTCCCTTGCGCCGGCGCGACCGCTTCGGCCGCCCCGCATCGCCCGCATCTCGCGCCCCGGAAACGGACGGCTTTTCGCCGCTGTCGGGGTCGTTCACGTCACTGCCTATGGCGCCGCGCAAAGCCTTGAAGCTGCAAGCAGGCGCTCTCTCGATCTTCGTTGGGGCGACATTACCAGCGCCCGGCCCGTTCGCCAAATTCTTTTTGTGACGGAACCGCGACGGACCCGGCGCGGTGGAGCGGGATACGATTTTCCGGAAAAAACCATTTGCATCTCGCAGTCTTTTGTTTATAAGCCCGCCTCACAAGCGCCGGCCAAGCCGCGACCGCCACGGTGGGGAATAGGTTAACGGTAGACCCACGGACTCTGACTCCGTTAGTCCTGGTTCGAATCCAGGTTCCCCAGCCAAGCTTTCCCGAACAGACCATCAAGACGAACGCAAGCCGTGGTTTTGCCGGCGTCGTTCTTGACATCGGCTTGCGCGGTGCTTGACTGGCGGGCTACAGCTTCAAGCGAAGGAGCCGGGCGCCGTGTTTCGCAACCTCGATTTCAGTTCCTGGCACAGCCTTCTCGTGACGCTCATCGGCCTTGCGCTGTTCACGCTGATCAGCATCGGCATCCGCCTCGTCATGATGGTCACGATCCAGCAGCGGCGCGAGCGCGTGAACCGGCAGATCAACGAGCGCCTGCGCACGCTGATCGCCGCCTACAAGACGCTCGGCGGGTCGTTCACCGGTAATCTCGCGGTCGATCCCACCCATCTGCGGGATCTGCGGCGGCACTTGGAACCGTCCGCGGGAACGGAGCGTGAAGGGCCCGATTTCGCCGACGGCATCATTGCAAGCTCCGAGCGCCGCCGCCGCATCCGCGACGACGTCGAGGCGGCGCTTTCGGATATCGTGCTGCTGGGAACGGAAGAGCACGTCCGCCTCGCCGAACGGGCGGCAAGGGAACTCGTGGCCGGCCGGCCCGTGCACACCCATGACCTCGTGGTCTCCCTTCGCGCCTTCATCCGCGAAGCGCTCGACCTCGACCCGGTCCCGGCCGACCTCACCATCCCCAAGCAGGGGCCTGCCCGTCCATCCGGCGCCGGCCGCGCCAAGGGGGACCGCGGCAAGGAAGGCGCACGCGGCGGTGGCGGCGGGGCCGGCATGGGCATGGGAGGGGGCATGGGAGGCGGCATGGGCGGGGGCCTCGGGGCGGGCGGGAACCCGAGCGAAGACGAGCCTTTGCGCAAGTCCTGAAGAATATCCGTGCGGTGATCGCGCCTGAATCGCTCAGAACCCTTGTCAGCGCCCTTCGCGACTGGCAGGTTGCATTTCGCGTGATTCATACTTGCACGGAGGGGAGCCTATGGCCCACAAATTCGAGATATACAAGGACAAGGCGGGAGAATACCGCGTCCGCTTCAAGTACAACAGCGAAGTGATGTTCTCGACGGAAGGTTATGCGAGCAAGGCCAGCGCGCAGAACGCCATCGACTCCATCAAGAAGAACGGGCCGGGCGCGCCCGTCGAAGACAACAGCCAGGCCTGACCGCCACGCTTCCGCAAGGCCCGCCGGTTCCGCCGGCGGGCCTTGCGATTTTCAGAAGGTCGGCGGGGTGCAGGCGCTGATGACCTCGCAAGGCACTGGGCCGACGCAGCGAAAGCGATGCGGCCGGCGGCTTTCGAAATAATAGGCATCGCCCGGGCCGAGGATGCGGCGCTCGTCGTCGACGGTCACTTCGAGGCGGCCGGACAGCACGATGCCGCCCTCCTCGCCGTCATGCACCAGCGGCACCTTTCCGGTGTCGGCGCCGGGCTGGTAGCACTCCTTCAGGATCTGCAGGCTGCGGCCGAAGAGGTTGTCGCCGATCTGGCGGTATGAAATGCCGCCCTTGCCGATCTCCGTCAGTTCCTCCGCCCGGTAGAAGGCCTTCTTCGGCCGGTCCGGCTCGAAGGCGAAGAATTCCGCAAGGCCGATCGGAATGCCGTCCAGGATGCGTTTCAGCGCGCCGACCGATGGGTTCGACGCGTTCGATTCGATCAGCGAAATCGTCGAATTGGTGACGCCGGCGCGTTTGGCGAGCTCGCGCTGGGAGAGGTTATGGGCCATGCGCAGGTGGCGCAGCCTGCTCCCGATGTCGACCGACATGGCATTTCCTGTTCTAGATGTTCGAAATAGCGAAAACTTCTCTTCACACATCCTTAATTTTCAATCGCTTGCCGTCAACAAGAAAAGGACTTGTTCGGCCTGCCAAATCATGGCGTCAATCGCCTCAGCCAGAGGAGATCCGCCATGAACGTCCACAGCAAATCCAACGCCCCGGTGCTCGACAGCTACTGGATGCCGTTTACCGCCAACCGCCAGTTCAAGGCCGCGCCGCGCCTGCTCGCGGGCGCCGAGGGCATGTACTACACCAGCGCGGACGGCCGCACGGTGCTCGACGGCACCGCCGGCCTCTGGTGCGTGAATGCCGGCCACGGCCGGCGCCAGATCGCCGCCGCCGTCGAGCGCCAGCTCACGCAGATGGATTTCGCGCCCTCCTTCCAGATGGGCCATCCGATCGCCTTCGACTTCGCCGAGCGGCTGGCCGAGATCGCGCCCGGCCCGGACGGCGCCCGGCTCGACCGCATCTTCTACACCGGCTCCGGCTCCGAATCGGTCGACACCGCGCTGAAGATCGCGCTCGCCTACCAGCGGGCGATCGGCCAGGGCACGCGCACGCGCCTCATCGGCCGCGAGCGCGGTTATCACGGCGTCGGCTTCGGCGGCATCTCGGTCGGCGGCATCGTCAACAACCGCCGCGTCTTCCCGCAGCTTGCGGGTTCCGACCACCTGCGCCACACCCACGACCCCGCCAGGAACGCCTATGTGAAAGGCCAGCCGGAGCACGGCGCCGAGCTGGCGGACGACCTGGAACGGCTGGTCGCGCTGCACGGCGCGGAAACCATCGCGGCCTGCATCGTGGAGCCCGTCGCCGGCTCCACCGGCGTGCTGATCCCGCCGAAGGGCTACCTGGAAAGGCTGCGCGCGATCTGCGACAGGCACGGCATCCTCCTCATCTTCGACGAGGTCATCACCGGCTTCGGCCGCCTCGGCGCCGCGTTCGCCACCGACTATTTCGGCGTGACGCCGGACCTCGTGACCACCGCCAAGGGCCTCACCAACGGCGCGATACCGATGGGCGCGGTCTTTGCCAGCCGCAAGGTGCACGACGCGCTGATGCAGGGGCCGGAAAATGCCATCGAGCTCTTCCACGGCTATACCTATTCCGGCCATCCGGCGGCCTGCGCGGCCGGCATCGCGACGCTCGACATCTATCGCGACGAGGGCCTCTTCACGCGCGGCGCCGCGTTGCAGGAAGACTGGCACGACGCGATGCATTCGCTGAAGGGCCTGCCGCACATCATCGACATCCGCACGATCGGCCTCATCGCCGGCATCGAGCTCGCGCCCCGCGACGGCGCGCCCGGCGCGCGCGCCTACGACATCTTCGTCGACTGCTTCGAGAAGGGCCTGCTCACCCGCGTGACCGGCGACATCATCGCCTTCTCGCCGCCGCTGATCGCCGAGAAGACGCATTTCGAGGACATCGTCTCGATCCTCGGCGATGCGCTGAAACGGGCGGCCTGACGCTTTCCTCGTCGACAAACGCTGTTATATCTGGGCCCGCATCCATACGGGCCCAGTTCCATGTCAGCATCCGCCAAGACCGAACCGAAACTCATCTTCCGGCTCCAGTTCGAGCCGGAGGGGCGGATCGGCCGGGGAAAGATCGAGCTTCTGTCGCATATCAGGCAGACGGGCTCCATCTCCGCGGGCGGGCGGGCGATGGACATGTCCTACCGCCGCGCCTGGCTGCTCGTCGACGAGATGAACCGGCTGTTCCGCGAGCCGGTGGTCGAATCGCAGCGCGGCGGCAAGCAGGGCGGCGGCGCGGTGCTGACCCCCTTCGGCGAGGCGCTGATCGCGCGCTACCAGGCGATGGAGGAGAAGGCGCGGGCGGCGCTTGCCGACGACATCGGCTGGATCGTCGCGAATCTGGCGGACTGATTCATTCCAGCGCCACCGTCTTGATGACGGCGTGGACAGGAAGGCCCGCGGCAAGGCCCAGGCGCTCGACGGAGAATGCCGTGATGCGGGCACGGATGCGATCCCCGCCGCAGGCGATGCGCAGGCTCGCCATGCCCTCCCCGTCCGGCTCGATCGCTTCCACGATGCCTTCGAGGATGTTGAGCGCGCTCAGACCCTCGGGGCGGACCGTCGCCACCATGACGTCGCGGGCGGGGACGCGCAGGCGCACCGCCTCGCCCGGCGAAACGGCGGCGCCCGGCACGAGGATCGCCGCGCCGCCGTCGAGGCGGACGGTGGCAAGGCCGTGCGCGGCATCGCGCGCCTCGACCCGCCCGGAAAGCACGCTGCCGGCCTCGCGGCGCTCGGCGGCGGAGGCGAGGCGCGGGCCGCCCAGCACCTCGGAAGCGGCGCCGACGGCCTCGACGCGGCCGCCCGCCATCAGCACGACCCTGTCGGCAAGGCGCGCGACCTCGGCGACCGAATGGCTGACATAGACGATGGGAATGCCCACCTCGTCGCGCAGGCGCTCCAGATAGGGCAGGATTTCGGCCTTGCGCTCCTCGTCGAGCGCGGCGAGAGGCTCGTCCATCAAAAGCAGGCGGGGCGAGGCGAGCAGAGCGCGGCCGATGGCGACGCGCTGCTTCTCCCCGCCGGAAAGATTGGCCGGCTGGCGGTCGAGCAGGTCGCCGATGCCGAGCAGTTCCACGACACGGCCGGGACTTTCCGCCCGCGCGCCCTTCGGCGAGAACCAGCGGCCGTAATTGAGGTTCTGCCGCACGGTGAGGTGCGGGAAGAGCCGCGCCTCCTGGAAGACGTAACCGAAGCGGCGGCGATGCGGCGGAACGAGAATGCCGCGCGCGGTATCGACCAGCACGTCGTCATCCAGCAGCACGCGCCCTTCGGCCGGGCGCGTCAGCCCGGCGATGATGCGCACGAGCGAGGTCTTGCCCGAGCCGGAACGGCCGAACAGGGCCGTGACGCCGCCATCGGAGGTGAAGGCGGCGTCCAGCGAGAAATCGCCGAGCCGGCGGCGTGCTTCGACCACGAGGCTCATTCGAGGTTCACCTTGCGGCCGATGCGCTGGGCCAGGATCTCCGAGGCGAGCAGCGCGGCCATGGAGATGGCGATGGCGACGAGGGTGAGCCGCATGGCGCCGGCATCGCCGCCGGGCACCTGGGTGAAGGTGTAGATCGCCGCCGAAAGCGTCTGCGTTTCGCCGGGGATGTTGGAGACGAAGGTGATGGTGGCGCCGAACTCGCCCATCGCCTTGGCGAAGGCGAGGATCATTCCGGCGATGACGCCGGGCAGGATCAGCGGCAGGGTGACGGTGAGGAAGACCCAGACGGGGCTCGCGCCGAGCGTGCCGGCCGCCTCCTCCAGCCTGCGGTCGACGGCTTCGATGGAAAGGCGGATCGAGCGCACCATGAGCGGGAAGCCCATGACGCCGCAGGCAAGCGCCGCGCCGGTCCAGCGGAAGGAAAACACGATGCCGAACCAGTCGGCAAGCAGCGCGCCGACGGGACCGCGCCGGCCGAACAGGATGAGCAGCAGGAAACCGGTGACGACCGGCGGCAGGATGAGCGGCAGGTGGACGACGCCGTTCAGCAGCGACTTGCCCCAGAAACGGCCGCGGGCGAGCGCCAGCGCCACGAGGATGCCGAGCGGCAGGCTGACGAGGACCGCGACCGCCGAGACCCGAAGGCTCAGCCGGATCGCCGTCCATTCCTCCGCGCTCAAGGCAAACCAGTCCAATGCGTGTCCTTTCCAAAGGCAACAGCCCCGGCTGCCCGGCCGGGACGGCATTGCTCCCCCTAATCCTCTCCTCCGTCATGCCGCGGGTGTCATGCGGATCCTCGGGTCAGGCCCGAGGATGACGGAGGGCTTGGTGTGAGGCTCGTCGACAGACCAGGTCGGCAAGCCGGCCCCGGATGTAGCATCCGGGGCTGTCGCCGGGCTCGTCTTACTTCAGGATGGTGAAGCCCTGCTCGGTGAAGAAGGGGGCGGCCTTGTCCGATTTCAGGAAGTCGAGATAGGCGCCGGCCGCCGGGCTCTGCGATTCTAAGAGGATGGCAACGGGGTAGATGATCGGCGGATGGCTGTCTTCCGGGAAGGTGCCGACGACGGCGACGCCCGGATCGGCGGCGGCATCCGTCTGGTAGACGATGCCGTAGGGCGCCTCGCCGCGCGAGACGAGGGCGAGCGCCGCGCGCACGCTTTCCGCGCCGGCGACTTTGCCCTCGACGGAGGACCAGACGCCGAGCTTTTCGAGCGCCGCCTTGCCGTACTTGCCGGCCGGTACGCTGTCGACCGCGCCCATGGCGAGCTTGCCGTCACCGACGAGGCCGGCGAGGTCGAAGCCTTCCTTGATCTCGACCGTCGTCGCCTTGTCCTTCGGCGCGACGAGCACGATGCGGTTGCCGAGCAGGTTTGCGCGCGTCTCCTCCTTGATCAGCTTCTTTTCCGCGACATAGTCCATCCAGGCAAGGTCGGCCGAGATGAAGAGGTCGGCGGGCGCCGCCGCCTCGATCTGCTTGGCGAGCGCCGAGCTCGCGGCATAGGAGACCGTCGTCTCGTTGCCGGTTGCCTTCTGCCATTCGGCATTGGCGGCATCGAGCGCGTTCTTGAGGCTCGCAGCGGCGAAGACGGTGACCTTTTCCGCCGCGGCGGCCGGCAGCGCGAGCGGAAGCGCCGCGAAGACGGCGGCGGCGAGTTTCAGAAGCAGACGACGGTTCATTCCTGTTCTCCCTTTTCCTGCCCTTCCGGCAGCGTAATATCGCATTGAATATAGCGATGCCTGCGGCTTGGCCAGCGGTATATTTTCAAAAATACAATGAAACTGCCCAAGGCCAAGCGCGGGAGAGACGCACCGGTCGAGCCGTGGGCTTGCGCGGCTTTTTCGCATGTCGGGGCAAGAGGGGGTCCGAAAATGGAAAAGCCTGCCGCGGGAGGAGGTGCGGCAGGCTTTCCGATAGAACCGAATGGCGACTGGGAGGAGGAGTGTCGCCATTCCCGCAGTCGGCCTTGGGAGGAGGAGTAGGCCTTCTGCAAACATCGAAGCTTCGTGGGAGGAGGTACGTCGCTTCGATAAATATGACTATATCCCATTCCTGATCATTTCATAGGCATCGTTTTGCAATGCAGCTATGCGTTATGCGCGTAACGTATATCTCAATTCCGTTGAGTTAAGTCCGGCAGCGCTGATTCGTTCGCACATGCAAAAACGCCCGCCGGAAGGGCGGGCGTCTTGAAATCCTGCCGTCCGGCAGCGCGCGGTCAGAAGCCGACGGCAGCGCGGGCGACGGCCTTGATCTCAGAGCGCTCGATGCCGAGGTCGCGCAGTTCGCGGGCGCTCATGCGGCCGAGCTCGTTGACGGTCTGGCGGTACTTGCGCCAATTGCTGAAGGAACGTGCCATGTTCATGATGATCCCCTTTCCTGAGGCTCTCCGTTCGGCACCGGTCCGTGGCGCCGCGTCTTTCGATGACGGTCTTATAGTCCCATGCTGCAATGCGGAACAGCGCTAAGCCGGCACGTCAACCATGCAATTTTCGCATGGGTCTGGCGGGCGTGGCGTGGATGATCGGGCCAGGCCCGACCATGACGGCGGAGGGGTCCGGCGGACTTTGCCAGCAGTATCAGGCCGTCAACGCGGCCTGCTCCTCCCTGAGGAAGGACGAGAGCCGCCGCAATCCTTCGCGCAAAACGGCTTGCCCATTGGCGTAGCCGATGCGCAGGTGCCCCTCCATGTCCATGGCGCTGCCGGGCACCAGCATGACGCCGGTGCGCTCCAGGAGCCGCGTGCAGAAGGCCGTGGAGGAAATCGGCAGGTCGTATTTCAACAGCGCCGTGGTGCCCGATTTCGGCTTCACCCAGGAGATCAGCGGCTCGCTCTCCACCCATTCGGCGAGAATGGCGAGGTTGCGCCGGGTAATCGCATGGCTGCGGGCAAGGATCCTGTCGCGGTTTTCCAGCGCGATGGCGGCGAAATGGTCGTCGATCATGCCGACGCTGATCGTGTTGTAGTCGCGGTGGACCGAGACGGCGCGCAGCAGGTCCTTCGGTCCGACGATCCAGCCGAGGCGCAGGCCCGCCAGCGAATAGGTCTTGGACATGCTGCCCGTGCTGATGCCCTTCTCGTAGAGGTCGGCGATGGAGGCCGTCATGCCGTCGCCTTCCTGGTCCGTTCCGCGGTAGACCTCGTCGCAGAGGATAAAGGCGCCGCAGCCGCGGGCGATCTCCACGACCTGCAGGAGGAAATCCCGGTCCATCAGGGAGCCGGCCGGATTGTTCGGATTGTTGAGGCAGATGAGCTTCGTGCCGGTTGCGGCAAGGCGGCGCAGCTCCGCCAGGTCCGGCAGGAAACCATGCTCGGCCGTCAGCTTGAGGATCTTCACGTCCGCGCCGAGACTTTCGGGGATGGAATAGTGCTGCTGGTAGGTGGGCAGGACCGAGACGACGCGGTCGCCGGGCTCCACCAGCGTCTCGTGCACCAGCGCATTGGCACCGATCGCGCCGTGGGTGACGACGACATTCTCCGCCGACTGCCTTTCATAAAGGCCGGCGATCAGGCCGCGCAGCCGCTCGCTGCCCTCGATCGCGCCGTAGGTGAGCTTCATCGGCAGCAGTTCGGCGAGGATGCCGTCCTTCCTGCCGGCCATGTCGAGCAGTTCCCCGACCGTCAGCGATTCCACGCAGGTTTCCGCAAGGTTCAGTTCGCAGTGGTTCTCGTAGCGGTTCATCCAGATCTCGACGCCGAAATCGCGTATCTTCATGGCCGGGTCCTTTCGGGCTAGAAAGCGGGATGCGGCGCGGCCGCCCCTTCGATAACGGAACCGTATGAGCAATATATTGCACAGTCAAGAACGCGGCGATGTGCTCGCCCATGTCTCGGGCAACCTGCGCCGCCTCCGGCAGGCCGCCGGCCTCAGCCAGGCGGCGCTGGCGAAGGCCTCCGGCATCAGCCGGCGCATGATCGTGTCGCTGGAAGGGGGCGATGCGAATATCAGCCTGTCGAGCCTCGACAAGCTCGCCGCGGCCATCGGCGTCGGCTTCGTCGACCTGGTGCGCGATCCGGCGCGCGCGCCTTCCGCCGTGATCAACGAGGTGACGTGGCGCGGCGCGCAGGCGGAAAGCATCGCCGTGCTGCTCGGCTCGGCCCCGGCGGCGACGGAAGCGCAGATGTGGCTCTGGTCGCTCGGCCCCGGCGAACGCTACGACGCCGAGCCGGACCCTGCCGGCTGGCACGAGATGATCTTCGTGACCGAGGGCACGCTGCGGCTCGAACTGTCCGGCTCGGCGAAGGACTATGAGGCGGGCGGCTTCGCCGTCTACGGCACCGACCAGAGCTACGCCTATGCCAATGCCGGCCCCGGAACCGTCCGCTTCGTGCGCAACGTGGTTTCCTGACACTCCCTCCGGCCGCGGCGATCACCCATGGAAACGGCGCGGCGGACGAGGACGACTCCGAGCTATGCCACCTGCCGCTGGAGGTAGGCGTCCATCGCCTCCTCGGGACGGCGGCGTGAGCGCACGGAAATGCATTGCGCGGGGGGAACGATCCGCTAGGGTCGTGCCGCGGGCGCAGGGCAAGGGGTCCGGGGACTGTCGGAACTGGTCGCGGACGAGTCGCAGACAGGCTGCAACGGCACCGGGCGAGGCCCTAAAATCGGCCGCAATTTCTCATCGGGGTCTATGAGCATGGCAGAATTTCCGCAACAGGCGAAGGTCGTCATCATCGGTTTGGGTGGCATCGTGGGCGCGTCGATCGCCCACCATCTCATCGAGCGCGGATGGGACGATATCGTGGGCATCGACAAGTCGGGCATTCCGACCGACATCGGTTCGACGGCGCATGCCTCGGACTTCTGCTACACGACGAGCCACGACTACCTCTCGGTCTGGACCACCCAGTATTCCATCGATTTCTACGAGAAGATGGGCCACTACGCCCGCATCGGGGGCCTGGAAGTCGCGCGCACCGGCGACGAGACCTGGATGGAGGAGATCAAGCGCAAGCTTTCCTCCGCCAAGGCTTTCGGCACGCGGGCGCGCTACGTCTCGCCGTCCGAGATCAAGGAGATGTTCCCGCTGATCGAGGAAGACAAGGTGATGGGCGGCCTGTTCGATCCCGATGCCGGCCTCGTCGTCCCGCGCTCGCAGACGGTCGCCGGCAAGCTGGTCGACGCGGCGGAAAGATCCGGCAAGCTGAAGGTCTTCGGCAACACGCCGGCCAAGTCCCTGATCGTCGAGAACGGCCGCATCAAGGGCGTCGTCACCCACCGCGGCACGATCATGGCCGAACATGTCGTCGTCTGCGCCGGCATCTGGGGGCGCCTCATCGCCGAGATGGTCGGCGAGGACCTGCCGGTCATGCCGGTCGACCATCCCCTCACCTTCTTCGGCCCGTTCAACGAATTCGAAGGCACCGGCAAGGAGATCGGCTACCCGCTGCTGCGCGACCAGGGCAACTCCGCCTACATGCGCGACACGGGCGACCCGAAGACCACCGAGGGCGGTCAGATCGAGTGGGGCTATTACGAGACCACCAATCCGCGCCTCTGCCATCCGCGCGACATCCTCGAAAAGCACGAGGCGCGCCTTTCGCCCTCGCAGCGCGACCTGGAGATGGAGCAGATCCTCGAGCCGCTGGAACGCGCCATGGAGCTGACGCCGATCCTCGGCGAGCTCGGCTACAACGAGAGCCATTCCTTCAACGGCCTCCTGCAGGTCTCGGCCGCCGGCGGCCCCTCCTGCGGCGAGAGTCAGAAGGTGCGGGGCCTGTGGTACTGCGTCGCCATCTGGGTGAAGGACGGGCCCGGCTACGGCAAGCTCATCGCCGACTGGATGACGGACGGGCGCACCGGGATCGATCATGCCTCGATCGACTATGCGCGCTTCTACCCGCACCAGCTGGAGGAGAAGTTCATC
The DNA here is from genome assembly GCF_046557955.1 of Shinella agrisoli. Taxonomy (NCBI): domain Bacteria; kingdom Pseudomonadati; phylum Pseudomonadota; class Alphaproteobacteria; order Hyphomicrobiales; family Rhizobiaceae; genus Shinella; species Shinella agrisoli. The sequence goes on from NZ_JBJIEP010000003.1 coordinate 209,993, forward strand.
GAGGGCCGCACCTTCGAGGCCGCCCAGAAGATCTACTTCCCGGCCATCCACCCGCGCGAGCCCTATGCCAGCGGCCGCGGCGTCAAGCGCTCGCCCTTCTACGAGCGCGAGGTCGAGCTCGGCGGCTACTTCATGGAGCTCGGCGGCTGGGAACGCGCGCACGGCTACAAGGCCAACGAGCACCTCCTGGAGAAATACGGCGAGCGCGTGCCGCTGCGCGAGAACGAGTGGGACAACCGCCATTTCTGGCGCGTCTCCAACGCCGAGCACCTTGCGATGAGCGAGGACTGCGGCATCGTCAACCTCTCGCATTTCCACATGGTGGACATCGCGGGCCCGGACCATGTCGAGCTGCTCGAATGGCTCTGCGCGGCGAAGATCGGCGGCGACGGCAATGTCGGCAAGGGCATCTACACCCACTTCCTCGACGACGAGGGCATGGTGCGCGCCGACTTCACCGTCTTCCGCATGGCCGACCGCTGCCGCCTCGTCAACGGCGCCGATGCCGGCCCGCGCGACTTTCACTACATGAAGCGCGTCGCCGAGGACCGCGGCCTCGACGTCACCATCACGGACGTCTCGGAAAAGTTCGTCACCATCGGCATCTGGGGCCCGAACGCCCGCGCGACGCTGAAGAAGGTCGTGGCCGACCCGGCCGGCCTCGACCCGGAGAACTTCCCCTTCGCGGCCATCAAGCCCATCGAGATCGCCGGCAAGCCGGTCACCGCCTTCCGCATCTCCTATGTCGGCGAGCAGGGCTGGGAACTGCACATGAAGTACGAGGACGGGCTTGCCGTCTGGGATGCGTTGCGCGCCACCGGCGTCATGGCCTTCGGCGTCGAGACCTACGCCAACTCGCGCCGCATGGAAAAGAGCCTGCGCCTGCAGAACGCCGACCTTCTCACGCAGTATAACCTCATCGAGGCGGACGTTGCCCGCCCGAAGGTCAAGGAGGCCGACTTCCGCGGCAAGGCCAAGCACCTCGAATACAAGGCGCGCCCGCACCAGCCCGCCATGCTCTGCACGCTGGTCATGACGGAGAACACCGACAGCAAGGGCGTGAAGCGCTACCCGGTCGGCAACCTGCCGGTCATGGACCCGGAAACCGGCGAGGTGCTGGTCGACGAGCTCGGCCGCCGCTCCTACACCACCTCCATCGCCTTCGGCCCGACGATCGGCAAGAACATCGCGCTCGCCTACCTGCCGTGGGCCTATTGCCAGGAAGGCCGCAAGCTCGCCGTCGAGTATTTCGCCGAGACCTATCCGGTCGAAGTGGCCGGCGTCGGCTACAAGCCGCTGTACGACCCGGAGAACCTGAAGCCGCGCACATAAGGCGCCGAACGGTTCCTTTTATCCGGAAACATTGCCGCCTTCCCTTCTCCCCTCGGGGAGAAGGGGCAAAAGGCACCCGCGCGCGCCAATGCTTGCCCGTCGCCGAAAGGGCCGGCAATCAGCGCACCACCGCCCCGTTCTCCGCCACCAGCCGTCCCGCCTTGAAGACCCGCCGCGGCTTCGGCACCGCCACCACGGCTTCCGGCACGTGCTCGGCGGCGAGCGTCACGAAGTCGGCCTTCGCGCCGACGGCGATGCCGTAGCCTTCGAGGCCGAGGGCCCTGGCACCCGCGGCCGTCACCACGTCGAAGGCGGCGGCGAGTTCGTCGTCCGTGTAGAAGCCGGAGCGGTAGCCGATCATCATGGCGCGGCCGAGCATGTCGCCATCGCCATAGGGCCACCAGGAATCGCGGATGTTGTCGCTGCCGGAGAAGACCGTGACGCCTTCCGAACGCAGGAGCGCGACCGGCGGGAAGACGTGGTCGCCGGGGGCGTTGGTCATGATCGAGACGCCGCTGGCGGCGATCGTCGCGCCGATCCGCCGCGCGGCGTCCGCATCGAGGTCGCCGAGGCCGTAGGCATGGCTGATCGCCACCCTGCCCTGCATGCCGAGCGCCGCCGTGCGCGCGCAGATCTCCTCGACGCTGAAGGCGCCGAGCGTGCCGAAATCATGCAGGTGGATGTCGACGCCGACGCCGCGCCGTTCCGCCACCCCGAAGACGACGTCGAGGTGGCCCTTGAGGTCGCGGTCGAAGCTCGCCGGATCGAGCCCGCCGACGAGATCGGCCCCAAGCCCGACGGCTTCGTCCAGAAGCCCGGCCGTGCCGGGGCTCTTCAGGATGCCGCCCTGCGGGAAGGCGACGAGCTGGATGTCGACGACGTCGCTGTATTCTTCCCGGACCCGAAGGATCGTCTCCAGCGATTTCAGCCCGACCGAGCCGTCGACCATGACATGGCTGCGCATCTGGAGGGAGCCGTTCGCAACGCAGAGTTCCAGCTGCTTGCGGGCGCGCTCGTCCATCGGCGCCGCCCGCGCCAGGTTCTCCGCCTGGAAGGCGACGCGCTCGTGCACGTTGAAGCCGTCGGTGCAGGGTTTGTGCGCAATCCACCTGTCGCCGTAGAAGCTGGTATCGAGATGGATGTGTCCCTCGACGAAACCCGGCACCAGCAGCGCGCCGCCGATGTCCACCTGCCGCGACGCGCCGTAGACGGTGCCCGGCGGCGCGATCGAGACGATGCGCCCTGCGGCGACGGCGATGTCGTTCAGCGAGCCATCCGCCAGCTTCGCATTGGTGAACAGCGTCTCGATGCCGGCCATGACGTCGCGCCTCCCTGTGCGAACGGATTCGACCGCCCCGGAGGCCAAGTCGAAACTGTACGCAATAACGCGCGAAAATCGTATGCAGTCAATAGGCCGCGGCGACGGCCGGCGAACCGAGCACCAGGATGGGCGTGCCGTTCTGGACCCGATTGTAGAGGTCGACCACGTCCTGATTGATCATGCGCACGCAGCCGGAGGAGACGGACTGGCCGATCGTCCACCATTCCGGCGAGCCGTGGATGCGGTAGAGCGTGTCCTCGCCGTTCTGGAAGATGTAGAGCGCGCGCGCGCCGAGCGGGTTGCTGAGACCCGGCTCCATGCCACCATTGGCGATGCTGTAGGGCTCCAGCTCGGGCTGGCGGGCGACCATCTCGTCCGGCGGCGTCCAGCGCGGCCACTCGCGCTTGTACTGGATGACGCCGCGCCCGGCCCACTCGAAGCCCGCGCGGCCGAGGCCGACGCCGTAGCGCATGGCCTGGCCGTTCTCGTAGGTCAGGTAGAGGAAGTGGTTCGCGGTGTCGACGACGATCACGCCGGGCCGCTCGCCCGTCGGGTCCGGCACCATCTGGCGATAGAAGCGCGGATCGATCCGCTGGTAGGGAATGGCCGGCAGGGGGAACAGCTCGTCCGGCTTCGGCCCGTACATGGCCGCGTAGATGCTGGTATCGACCGGTTCGGGCTCGACGGCGACCCTTTCGCGGGCCGGCGTCGTGCAGCCGGCCAGGGCCGTGGTTGCCAGTCCTGCGCCGGCGAGCAGGAAGGACCGGCGTGTTACGCTTTCAGCAGACAATACGGGCCACCTCAATCGTCATAAGGATCGGCCAGCGCGGCTTCGGGCCGGCTGACCGGGTATTTCGTGCGCGAGATGCGGGCCGCCAGGCCCTTCGCGCCCTGCTGCTTCAAAAGCGTGCGGAAGCTCGGATGCATGCCGCCGTCCACATAGGCGAAGCTCGAAACCGGTGTGGCGCTTGCAAAAGCCGCATCCAGCTTCTTTTGTTCCGCACCGATCTTCGCCATCAGCTCGGCCTCGGGCTCGCCGACCACGGCCGGGCACTGGGCGAGCGGGTCGCCGGGCTCGCCGCCGACGAACTCCTTGTTGAACACGTAGCGGCCGCTGCAGACGGAAACCTTCGGCTGGCGCTTCGTGAAGGCGAAGGCGTCGTAGCCCTCCTTCAGCGTGCGCCAGAAGGGCATGTTCGGGTCGCCCCGGTGCTTGATCATGTTCTCCGTCGTCATGCGGAAGGGATAGGCCTGCACCTGGAAGCGCTCCTGCCCGCCCTCCAGCGCCTTCTGCACGATGGCGTAGATCTCGCCGACGCCCTGGTCGGTCATGGCGTAGCAGCCGGAGGACGAACAGCCGCCATGCACCATCAGCGCCTCGCCGGTATAGCCGAGCGCCGATTCCAGGCGGTTCGGGTAGCCGAGGTTGAAGGAAACGTAATACTGCGAGTTGGGGTTCAGCATGCCCGCCGAGACATGGTAGAAGCCCTCCGGCGCCTGGCGGTCGCCGCTCTTCCTCTTCGGCCCCAGCTTTCCGGACCAGCGGCACATCGGGTAGGTCTTGAAGAGCGCATACCTGCCGCTCGCATCGACCTTCCAGACCTCCAGCTCGCTCTCCTGCTTGAAGATGCGCACCAGCACGGGGCTTTCCGGCCGCATCTTCCTCTTCGCCATCTCGGCCTTCACCTTGCTCGAAAGCTGGGGCGTTTCGGCAAGCGAAGCGACATCCATGGCCATGCAGCCGGCAAGCAGGCCGCCGGCGACGGTCGCGGCGGCGAGCCGCGCAAGAAGCGGCAGACGCAGACGGGCGGTTTCACGGGAAAGACGGAGGCGAAGCGCAAACATGGGTCGTTTTCGGTTGCTCGGGGTCCGGGGCGCGCCGCATGCGGAGCGACGCATCTCGGGCTTAGAGTCCAAGCGATTGCTTAGAACTTCGTTAATCTTATGGCTTCAACGGTTTCGGCCAAGCATAAACGCTCAAGCCGCCCCGAGCTTCAAGGCCCGATTTGTGGCTTTCTTCCGTACGACCATCACGGGGCGAACAAAAAATCGTCAGGAGGCCGCGCCCGGGCGGCCATATCGAAGAAGAAACACGGAAAACTTGATTTGCCGGCGCTCCCGGCACATCTGTGGTGCAATCCATTCGACGAGGCGCGACAATGCTGACGATCGGCGATCTTTCCAGGGCCACGGGCGTCAAGGTTCCGACCATCCGTTACTATGAGCAGATGGGCCTCATCTCCCCTGCCGAGCGTTCGGAAGGCAACCAGCGGCGCTATTCCAGCGAGGAGCGTGACCGCCTCGCCTTCATCCGCCATGCGCGCGACCTCGGCCTCACCATCGATGCCATCCGCGAGCTGATCGAGCTCAGCCAGCACCCGGAGCGTCCCTGCCACGATGCCGACCGCATCGCCGCCGAACAGCTCGCCGCCGTCCGGCGCAAGATCGCCCGGCTCAGGAAGCTGGAGGCCGAGCTGGTGCGCATCACCAGCCATTGCCATTCCGACCAGATCAGCGAGTGCTACGTCATCCGCGCGCTCGCCAACCACGACCTCTGCGGCGACGATCACGATTGAGCTCACCGGATCGGCCGCAGCAGGCGCAGCGCATTCAGCGTGACGAGCACGGTGGCGCCGGTATCGGCGAGGATCGCCGGCCAGAGGCCCGTGATGCCGGCCACGGTCGTCACCAGGAACACGCCCTTGAGGCCGAGCGAGATGACGATGTTTTGCGTGATGTTGCGCATGGTGCGCCTGGAAAGGTCCGTCATCAACGCGACGTCGCCGACGCGGCCGTGCAGGATGGCGGCATCCGCCGTTTCCAGCGCCACGTCGGTGCCCCCGCCCATGGCGATGCCGACATCGGCGGCGGCGAGCGCCGGCGCGTCGTTGATGCCGTCGCCGATCTTGCCGACGGTAAAACCTTCGCGCTGAAGCTCGCCGACGATGCGCTGCTTGTCCTCGGGCATCAGCTCGGCACGCACCTCGATGCCGAGCGCGGCGCCGACGGCCTTTGCCGTGCGGGCATTGTCGCCCGTCAGCATGATCGTCCTGATGCCGGCATCCTTCAGGGCCTTCAGGCCGGCGGCGGCGTCGGCCCGCGGCTCGTCGCGCATGGCGACGGCCCCGGCGAGCACGCCGTCGACGACCAGCAGGGACACGGTCTTGCCGTCGTCGTTGAGCGCCGTGGTGGCGGCGCTCGCCTCTTCGGAGAGCGCGGCCCGCTCGGCGGCGGCCTTGGGCGAGCCGAGGAAGACCTCCCTTCCCTCGACGGCGGCGGCGACGCCCTTGCCGCCCAGCGCCCGCGCGCCGCTTGCGGCCGGCGGCACGATGCCGTCCTCCGCCGCCTTGCCGAGGATGGCGAGCGCGAGCGGGTGGCTGGAGCCGGCCTCCAGCGCGGCGGCAAGGCGCAGCACCTCGCGCGCCGGCCGGGAGAAGGCGACGACGTCGGTGACCTTCGGCCTGCCCTCGGTGAGCGTGCCGGTCTTGTCGAAGGCGATGGCGGTGAGCTTGCCGAGGCCTTCCAGCACCGCGCCCCCCTTCATCAGGAGGCCGCGGCGGGCGCCGGCGGAGAGCGCGGCGGCGATGGCGGCGGGGGTCGAGATGACGAGCGCGCAGGGGCAGCCGATCAAGAGCACGGCGAGGCCCTTGTAGATCCACTCGCTCCACACGCCGCCGAGGAAGAGCGGCGGGATGACCGCGACGAGCGCGGCGACGGCGACCACGCCGGGCGTGTAGTATTTCGAGAAGCGGTCGATGAAGCGTTCGGTCGGGGCCTTCGATTCCTGCGCCTCCTCGACCAGCTTGATGACGCGGGCGATGGTGTTGTCCGCCGCGGCGGCGGTGACGCGCACGCGCAGCGCCGCATCGCCGTTGACGGTACCGGCAAAGACCGTGTCGCCTTCGCCCTTGCGGACCGGCGTGCTCTCGCCGGTGACGGGCGCCTCGTCGATGGCGCTCTCGCCCTCGATGATCGCACCGTCAGCGGAAATGCGGTCGCCGGGGCGCACGAGGATGACGGCGCCGACGGCGAGTTCCTCGGCCGGGACTTGCCTGGTGCGGCCATCCGCTTCGAGCAGCGCCGTCTTCGGGACGAGAGCGGAGAGCGAGCGGATGCTGTCGCGCGCCTTGCCGGCGGCAACGCCCTCCAGGAGCTCGCCGACGAGGAAGAGGAAGACGACGGCGGCCGCCTCCTCCGAAGCGTTGATGATCACCGCACCCACGGCGGCGATGGTCATCAGCATCTCGATGGAGAACGGCGTGCCGGCGAGCGCGGCCATGACGGCGCGGCGGGCGATCGGCACGAGGCCGACGAACATGGCGACGACGAAGGCATAGGTCTCGACGGCCGGGAAGAGATGGCCGATGCCATAGGCGATCGCCAGCGCCGCGCCGGCGAGAATGGTGAGGCGCCCCTTCCTGCCCTTCCACCACGGACCTTCCGAAGGGCCATGGTCGTGGCCGTGCAGGCCCCCGATCGCGGCCGCCTCCGGCGCGCGGCCGTGAAGGTCGTGGTCATGGCCGCAGCCGGGATCGTGCCCGTCTGTGCCGGCCGGCATTTCCGCGGGCACATCCGCTGCCGGCGTCACGGCGTAGCCGAGGCCGGATACCTTCCTGCGGATCGCCTCCAGGTCGCTCGTCGAATCGTGCCGCACGCGCATGCTGCCGGCGGTCACGGAGACGGAGACGTCCGAAACACCCGGCATGCGGCGCACCGCGGTATCGATCTTGCCGGCGCAGGAGGCGCAATCCATGCCCTCCACCCGGAAACGCGTCTCTTTCACATCGGGCATCGAAAAATCCTCTTCATGCTGGTGAGGATGTTCTACGACCTCTAGCGACTAGAGGTACAAGGGCCTGCCGCGAAAAATTTTCTGCCGAACGACCGCATTGAAATCCTCCGCGCGCCTGTGCTAGAGAGCCCACCTATTGCAGGTTTCATCTGCTGGTTGGGGAGGACGCCATGTCTTGCGACGCCCTCTTCCAATCGGGGATGGGCTCGGTCGATGCCCCCCGAACGGAAGAACGCTTCACGATGCGTGCCGATGCGGCACGGTCTGGCTTTGACGCCGTTGCGCCGACCGGCCCCGTGCGGCCGGTGAAGACACCGCGCCTGCCCGCCCTTTTTCCGACCCGGCACCGCGACAGAGGTAACAGCGCGAAAGCGCCGTCACATCGCCGTGTCCGCACGACGATACCGTAACCGGCGGCCTTCCTTTCCCTGATCCCACGCGAAGCGGGAGGCTGCGCCTCTCCTCGCCGCGTCCCTATCGCGTTTCCGGCGCCGGCCGGCGACCGTTCCACCGCAAGAAGACAGGTCCCCATGTCCCTGACCACGCCCTATTACCTGATCGACAAGTCGAAGCTCCTCGTCAACATGGAGAAGATCGCGCGGCTGCGCGAAATCTCCGGCGCCAAGGCGCTGCTGGCGCTGAAGTGCTTCGCCACCTGGTCGGTCTTCGACCTCATGCGGGAATACATGGACGGCACGACCTCCTCCTCGCTCAACGAGGTGCGCCTCGGCCACGAGCGCTTCGGCAAGGAGACGCACGCCTATTCCGTCGCCTATGCCGACTACGAGATCGACGAGGTCGTCGGCCACGCCGACAAGATCATCTTCAACTCGATCGGCCAGCTCGAGCGCTTTTCCGACAAGGCCGCAGGCATCGTGCGCGGCCTGCGGCTCAATCCCGGTATCTCCTCCTCCAGCTTCGACCTTGCCGACCCCGCCCGCCCCTTCTCGCGCCTCGGCGAATGGGACGTGAGGCAAGTCGAGCCGGTCATGGACCGCATTTCCGGCTTCATGATCCACAACAACTGCGAAAACGGCGATTTCGACCTCTTCGACCGCATGCTCGCAACGATCGAGGAGAAATTCGCGCCGCTCCTGAAGAAGGCCGAATGGGTGAGCCTCGGCGGCGGCATCCACTTCACCGGCGAGACCTATCCGCTGGAGAAATTCGCCGAGCGGCTGAAGCGCTTTGCGGGCGAATACGGCGTTCAAGTCTATCTGGAGCCGGGCGAGGCCTCGATCACCAGGTCCACCACGCTGGAGGTCACCGTGCTCGACACGCTGAACAACGGCAAGGACCTCGCCATCGTCGACAGTTCCATCGAGGCGCACATGCTCGATCTCCTGATCTACCGCGAGAGCGCCAAGCTCGTCCCCAACACCGGACCGCACCGCTACATGGTCTGCGGCAAGTCGTGCCTGGCCGGCGACATCTTCGGCGAGTTCGATTTCGAGCGGGAACTGAAGGTCGGCGACCGCCTCTCCATCCAGGACGCGGCCGGCTACACCATGGTCAAGAAGAACTGGTTCAACGGCGTGAAGATGCCGGCGATCGCCATCCGCGAACTGGACGGCACCATCAGAACGGTCCGCGAATTCACCTACGCGGACTATGAAGAAAGCCTCTCCTGAGGCGTCACCGGGTTAGAAGGAGATATCCCCCGAAATGAAGAAGAACGCGCTCATCATCGGCGCCGGCGGCGTTGCCCAGGTCGTGGCGCACAAGTGCGCCCAGAACAACGACGTGCTCGGCGACATCCACATCGCTTCGCGCACCAAGGCGAAGTGCGACAGGATCATCGCATCCGTTCATGAGAAGAAGGCGATGAAGCAGCCGGGCGTCCTCGAAGGCCACGCCCTCGACGCGCTCGACATCGAGGCGACCAAGGCGCTCATCAAGTCCACCGGGTCCGAGATCGTCATCAATGTCGGCACCGCCTTCCTCAACATGTCGGTGCTGCGCGCCTGCATGGACACGGGTGCGGCCTATATCGACACCGCCATCCACGAGGAGCCGGGCAAGATCTGCGAGACGCCGCCGTGGTACGGCAACTACGAATGGAAGCGCGCGGCCGAATGCGAGGAGAAGGGCATCACTGCCATCCTCGGCGCCGGCTTCGACCCCGGCGTCGTCAACGCCTATGCGCGCCTTGCCAAGGACGAGTACCTCGACAAGGTGACGGACGTCGACATCGTCGACATCAACGCCGGCAGCCACGGCAAGTATTTCGCGACGAACTTCGACCCGGAAATCAACTTCCGCGAGTTCACCGGCGTCGTCTATTCCTGGCAGAACGGCCAGTGGCAGACGAACAAGATGTTCGAGATCGGCAAGGAATACGACCTGCCGGTCGTCGGCAAGCGCAAGGCGTATCTGTGCGGCCATGACGAGGTGCACTCGCTCGCCAAGAACATGGACGGCGCCGACGTGCGCTTCTGGATGGGCTTCGGCGATCACTACATCAACGTCTTCACGGTGCTGAAGAATATCGGCCTGCTCTCCGAGCAGCCGGTGAGGCTCGCCGAAGGCCAGGAGGTGGTGCCGCTGAAGGTCGTCAAGGCCTGCCTGCCCGATCCCGCCTCGCTTGCCCCCGAATACGAAGGCAAGACCTGCATCGGCGACTATGTGAAGGGCCTGAAGGACGGCAAGGAGAAGACCGTCTTCATCTACAACGTGGCCGACCATAAGGAAGCCTACGAGGAAGTGGGCTCGCAGGGCATTTCCTACACCGCCGGCGTGCCGCCGGTCGCCGCCGCGATGCTGATCGCCACCGGCGAGTGGGACGTGAAGAAGATGGCGAACGTCGAGGAACTGCCGCCGAAGCCCTTCATCAGCCTCCTGAACCGGATCGGCCTGCCGACCCGCATCCAGGACGAGGACGGCGACCGCCCCGTCAGCTTCTGAGCCGGCGGCCGCATGAAGACAGGAGGGCCGGCGGAAAGCCGGCCTTTCCTCGCATGGCGGGGCCGTTCAGACGATCTTCACGATCTCCAGTTCCTGCTCGCCGACGCTCACGACATCGCCGGCCGCCTTGCCCATCAGGAGGCGGGCGACCGGCGAGACGTAGGAGATCGACCCCGCCTTGGGATCGGCTTCGTCCTCGCCGACGATACGGTAGGTCTGGACGCGTCCGTCATTGCGCCGGAAGGTGACCGTGCTGCCGAAGGCGACGGTCTCGTTCGACGCAGGAGGGGGAACGAGCTGGGCCGTGCGCAGCCTTTCGGAAAAGTAGCGCAAATCGCGCCCCGGGCCTGCCGCCTGGCGGCGGCGTTCGTTGACGTCCTCGATCGCGCCGGCGGACTCGAAGGCCTCGCGCGCCTCCCGGAGCTGCCGTTCGAGCGCCTTCAGGCCCGCCTCGGTCACAAGGTTCGGATGCGGTGAAATGGGACGGTCCGGCAGCTGGGTCTCGGCTGCGGTTTCCGCGCTCTCTTCCTTGACGAATGCGACGCTCACGCTCGAACTCCGTTATGGCCTGCGGGTTCGATGTTTACGGAAATCCGCTGCCGAATGCTACCGCAGCCAGATGGCAAGGTCGGATGGCTTGCGGCCGCGGCGGCTTTGCAGGCCCAGCTTCTCCCAGGCGAACCTCTGCGCGGCGGCCTGCGCGGCTTCCCGGCTCGGATAGGTGTCCGGCAGGACATAGTCCTTGCCCTCGCAGGACAGCAGCGCCCGGCAACTCAAGACGTCGAAATGCAGCTGGATGTTGGAACCTTCGTCCATTTCGCCCTCCCTTCAAAGCAACGGGAGAAACCCTCCAGGTGCCCGGAAGTTCCCGGACCGACCCGATTCTGTCCGAAACCGGTGCCTCAGCCTACCGGCGCGCGTTCCGCTCGGTGCGCATCTCGGCAAGCGCGCGGATGGCATCCTGGCGGCCGGTCTCCCCGAGAGCCTCGAAAAGGCGCTGGGCGTCCATGCGCATGCCGAGATTCTTGTAGGCATAGGCACGCATCACCATCAGGTCCGCCGGCTCGGCGCGGAACTGGCTGCGCTGGTCGAGGAAGACCAGCGTCTCGCGATAGCGTTGCGCCCGGAAGCTGCTGACGGCGCGGTCGGCGAGGATAGCGGCCTGCAGCTCCGCGCCGCGGCTGCGGTCGAGCTTCGCCTTGGTGGCCGCCACGGCCGCTTCGCTGGTGAGGCCTGCCCTCAGATAGGCAAGGCTCTGGCCGTAGGCGGCGTCGCTGCTCACCCGTCCCCCGCCGGCCAGCGCGGCCTCGAAGGCCCGCGCCGCTTCCATCGGCCGGTTGATCTCCATCAGGCACCAGCCGAGCGAGAGCGCACTTACCGGCGACAGGCCGCCCGGGTCGCGCGTCGTGGTGCGGCAATTCACGGCGCCTTCCCGCCGCGCCGCGCGGACGGCGCGCTGCGGCCCGGCGGCACCCTCTTCCACGGTCCGCGCACGCTCTTCGACGGTGCGCTCGCGGGCCGGTACGCGCCGCTCGCTGCGGACGGCCCGCTCCGCGCCATCGCGGCGGGCGGGTGCAGCCTCGCCGCTCGTATCTTCCTCGCCGAGCCGGGCGATCCGCTGGGACCGGCCGCCCCACGCCTGCTTGACGGCGGCAAGGCCGGCGCGATCCTCCAGCCTCAGCCGCGCGACACCGAGGCCATAGGCGGCGGGCTCGTAATCCGTCTTCCACTTCAGCACCTCGGAAAACCATTCCTCGGCGGTCCGCGGCTGGTTCATGGCCAGGGCATACCAGCCGAACTGCTCGCCGGTCTCGGGGCTCTTCTCCTCCAGCGTGACCTGCGCGATGCGGTTCAGCACCTTCGGGTCGAGCTTCGGCAGCGGGTCGAGGGCAAGCAGGTTCGCGGTGGCGGCAAGATAGGTCTGCATCGCCTGGTCGGAGCTCGTGCGCCAGGCGTACATCACCTCCTCCGCCTCGGCGGGCATCTTGCGGGCAAGCAGGATGAGCGCGAGGCCCTGCGAGGCCGAGGCGGAATCCTCGGTGGCGCGCGCCTTGCGGAAGAAGGGTTCGGCGGCGGCGTTCTGATCGCGCCGCAGGTAATACCAGCCGAGCAGCAGCGCGTCGGAGGCGAGCCCCTCGTCCGCCACGAGCTTCTCGACGATCTTCAGATAGGCGGGGGCGACGGTTATCGCCGGATCCCCGTCGCCCTCGCCGACGAAGCGGCGGGCGAGGTCGCTGCGGATTCCGTCGAATTCCTTGACGCCGTCCGCTCCCGTGCGCTCGCGCGCGAGAAGATCCTGCATGTCGGCATAGCCGAGCACGGTCGAGGCCTTCTGCACGGTCGCCACCCGGATCGGCGCATCCGAGCAGTTGTCGAGCATATAGCCATAGGCATCCTTCGCACGCTGCAGGCGATCGATCTTCGCGAAGGCCTCGGCCACGCGCCAGAGCACATCCGCATCGGAGCAGGTGAGCAGGCTCGGCGTTTCCGCGCCGATGCGCACCACCTCCTCGTTCCGCCCCGCATTCGAGGCGGCGACGAGCGCGGCGCGCTTTTCCGCCACCTCGAGACGCTCCACGAGATCGGCGGGCGGAATCCATTGCGGGTCTTCCTGCTGGCGCCGCGCTATCGCCGCGCGCACGTCGGCAAACCGCGACTGGCTGTAGAGCGCCCACATCTCCTCAAGCTGCCTGTCCTCGTTCACCGGCACGGCGAGCGGATTTTCCGGCGGCGTCCAGGTGGGATAGAGCGCGCGCAGGCGGGCGATCTCCGCGTTGAGCCGGGCGGTATCTCCTCGCGCCGCGAAATAACGCAGCGCGCTTTCGTCGACGACAGGGCCGCGCTGGCCGGCTTCTGCGTCCTGCGTCTGGGTCTGCTGCGCGCCCTGCCCGCTCTGCTGGGCCTGCGCCAGCTCCACGCGGGACTGCTTCTGCGCGCCCGTGCCGAGGCGCGACAGGCCCTTCACCAGTTCGTCCGGCACGCCGAAGGAAACGCCGGCGACACTGGCCGCGCCGGCGGAAACGAGGACGAACGCCATCAGGATCGACTTCATCCCGAATTTCCTTCGGTACATCGTAAACACCCAGCTCCGGCTTGGACCGCGACGATACCATGCGTCATGAACGACGGGACATGGCGCCATGTCCCCCAAGGAGAGCCAACCAGTCTGGATAAAACCGCGATAGGGTTAACCGCTGGTAAACGGGCCGCTCACGTTCCCCGTCCGAAGCGGCGCAGCAGTCCCGATGTGGCAACGCCGAGCAGGATCGCCAGCACGCAGAACAGGACGGCATAGGCAAGGATGTTGGAAGAAAGCCAGTTCGCCGCCACGAGGCGCATGTTCGTGAAGGTCCAGGGCTGCGTGGCGACGAACCGGGTTCGGCTCACGGCGCGGGTTTCGAGCGCTTGCGCGTCCTTGCCGTCGAGGCTGGCATAACCGTCGAGCTGGCGCCAGCGCTCATCCTGCGCCACCGCGCTCATGCCGGCGCGAAGGTCGGCGCCGGTCGGGGCGGAGAGCACGATCCAGGTCGCGGTGCGTCCGGGGCTGTCGCCCTGCGCGACGAGGAAGCGGGCGTTCTCGCCGGGCGTGATCGGCGCCTCCTCGCCGGGCAGGAGGCGAAGCGAGGAGAGCGAGATGTCGAACTTATCCTGAAGCCAGGCCTCGAGCGCGGAAATCTGCCCGCGCCAGGACCCGCCGCGCACGCGCGACTGCCATTCGTTGAAGGCGTCCTGCGTCGCGCCCTGCCGGGTGCCGCCCGCAGCCGCCGCGCCCCAGGAGGAGGCGCTTTCGCCGGCAATGTGCATCTGGCCGAGAACGAGCGGCGGAAGCTGCGAGATCGTGCCGACCACGATGGCGTTCCGCTCACCGATCGCGAGCGCCGAGGCTTCCGGCCTGACCTGCAGCGCGCGGCCGCTCGAAACCGCCAATTTCCCGAGGAAGGTGGCGCTCGCCGAGAGCGTCTCGGCGTCGAGGCGGTCGAGATAGAGCGCGATCGGGTCGACCTGGCCGTTATAGGGAAAGCCGGTGCCGGCGAGCGCGGCGAGATTGGGCAGCTGTGCGATGCGGGCAAAGCGCGGCATGCGGAATTCGGACGAGTCGAACAGCGCGAAGCGGGGTTCCTCCAGCGCGCTGGCGCCGGGCGCGCAGACCTTGTCGGCCTGCGTCAACAGCACGGTCTCGATGTCGATGCGGTTCGGGCCGGGGCGAAAGTGCCGCATGGTCACCCGGATCGGCAGGTGGCGGAAGATGCCGCCGTTCCGGCTGGTGATCGGCACCGTGGAGGCGATGTTGCCGTTCACGTAGATGTCGACATGGCTGCCCGGCAGCACTTCGGGGGAGTAGGCGGCATCGAGCATCAGCATCGCCTCGCCATAGGCGTCGGCGTAGAAATCGGAGGGGATGCCGATGTCGAAACCGGTGCGGAAGCGCCGGCCGCTGAATTCGTTGGTGCGCACGCCGAGCGAGGCGAGCGTCAGCGACGTCTCGCCGGTCAGAAGCGGCATGTCCGCGGCATTGCGCTGGCGCACGCTGAGCGCCTCGCGCATCACGCCGAGCGGCCGGTCGACGGGCGAGACCATGCCCTCCACCGCCCCCTCGATCGACGGCCAGTCCGGCCCGCTGACGACGAAGACCTTCCGGTCGCCGGACGGCGCATCGATGAAGGAGGCGATCGCCGAGGAGCGCGCGGCCGCCGGCAGGCCCGGCAGCAGCGGTGCCAGATCCCCGGCCGTGCCGACCAGCACCGTCAGTTCGCCCGCGCCGGCGCTCGCCGGCAGGGCATCGACGACGTCGAAGGTCTGGTTGGGCATCTTCGCCATCAGCGCGAGGCCCTGGCTCAGCCGCATCAGCGCGTTCGTGGCGGCCGGCTGGCCCATTTCGGGCACGACCATAACGAATTTCGTCTGGCCCGTCGGGCCGAGGCCGATGGCCGCGATGTCGTCGGTCGTGAGCGGCCGCCCGCCCGTGTCGGCCGGCGCCGCCAGGAAGGTGCGCGCGGGATCGAGCGCCGTCCAAAGCTCATAGGTCGAGGTGATCGTGCAGTCCGTCCTGTGGCGCTGTACCGCGTTGAAGGTCACGCGGTTGACGCCCGGCCGCAGCAGGCCGGCCGGCAGGTCGAAGCGGATATCCTTCGTCCCTCCCGCCGACTGCACGGGAATCTCGCCGACGGTCACGTCGTTGACGATGACGGTGAGGGTGGAGGATTCGGGCGCGACCACGACGGCGTTGGAATAACCGAGGTTGATCGCCGTGGCGGCGGCCGCCTGCTGCTTGGTGAGGAACACCGGGAAGGACTGGCTGGCGACCTCTCCTTCCAGAAGCAGGGACGGAGCCGGGATGATGTAGCGCCGCAGGGCGGGATCGGGCGTCGCCGCCTTCCTTGCCGGCTCGCCCGTCTGCGTCGTGACCGGCTTGCCATCCCCCGCCGCCGGGTTCGTCTCGACGGCCGGGCCACGCTCGCCGGACATGTCGAAGGGGACGGCCTCTTCCTGCGCGAGAGCGGCCGAGGCGGAAAGGACGAGGGCAAGGCCGAGGAGCCTCGCCTTTTTCGCAAGGAGCGTCACGATGCGGCCTCCTCCCTGCGCGCGCGGAAGCTGCGCAGGAAGTAGAGCAGCCCGCGGCTCGTCTGGTAGGCGGCGATGCCGAGGAACCACAGCGATCCGCGGAACAGGCCCGGATTGTAGCGGCGCGAGATCTGGAAGTCGCTCCACTGATTGGAATTCGCGAAGATGAGGTCGGCGACCAGCGAGTGGTGCCGCGCTTCCTCGGGCATGAAGCGGCAACCGATGGCGACGACGCTGCCGAGGTTCTCCATATTGCGGATGTCGACCGGCAGGGTATCCTCCTGCTCGGCGCCGTAAGGCGTGAAGCGCAGGTCGGCACGGGCGCCCTGCGCCGCCTCGCCCTCCAGCCCGAAGACCTGCACGCGCGCGCCGTGGGCCGAGACGTTCTCCAGCGTCGCCGGGTATTCCCGCCCGTCGAGGATGAAGGTGCAGCGGCGCTTGACGGTGACGCGCCGGCTCGCCGCCCGCTCGCTGCGCTCCGAGACGACGCCGAGGGCACAGCCGGCGATGATGAGGTTCAGAAGGTTCCAGCCGCCGACGACGAAGGTGACGTCGGCCTTGTACGGCTCGGAATAGAAGCGGTAGACGCTCATCAGGAAGGCGATGAAGAGCACGCCGAAGATCACGAAGAACGGGCGGCTGATCTCGGAAAGCCGCGCGACCTTGATCGACTCGTCCTTCGCCGTGACCTTGAAGGTCGGCTTGGTCGGATTGAGCATGACCGAGACGACGGCGGGCAGGAGGTGCACGCTCTGCACATATTCGTAGAGCTCGGAAATCCAAGGCCAGCGGAACGAACCGTAGAGATAATTCTGCATCATCAGGTTCACGAGCATATAGGCGAGCGTGTAGCCGAGGAACTCCCCGCCGGAGGCCGTGAATATCTCCAGGTCGAAGAAGAGATAGAAGAGCGGCGCGAAGAGGAAGATCGTGCGCGGGAAGGGAAACAGCCAGAACAGCGTCGAGGACATGTAGCACAGGCGCTGCGGCAGGGAGAGCCCGCGCTTGAGGAGCGGGAAGCGGAAGCGCAGGATCTGCATCATGCCCTGCGCCCAGCGGCTGCGCTGGCCGATGAAGCTGGCGAAGGTGGCGGGCTGCAGGCCGGCGATCAGCGGCTTGTCGACATAGACGCTGTTCCAGCCGCGCGCATGCAGCGCCAGCGCCGTCTCGCAGTCCTCGGTGATCGAAAGGCCGCTGAAGCCGCCGGCCTCGTTCAGCGCCGTGCGCCTCAGCACCGCCGCCGAGCCGCAGAAGAAGGCGGCGTTCCACTTGTCGAGGCCGCGCTGGATGATGCCGTAGAACATCTCGTTCTCGCTCGGCATCGTCTCGAAGGTGCGCAGGTTCCTTTCCAGCGGGTCGGGGTTCAGGAAGAAGTGCGGCGTCTGGACGAGGAAGAGCTTCGGATCGTCGGCGAAATATCCCACGGTCTCGCGCAGGAAGTCGCGCGCCGGCGCATGGTCCGCGTCGAAGACGGCGATGAGATCGCCCGTCGAATGCTGCATGCCGTTGTTGAGGTTGCCGGCCTTGGCATGCTCGTTGCGGGCGCGGGTGAGATAGTTGACCCCGAGGTCGCGGCAGAGCGCCTGCAACTCCCGGTGCCGCGCCTCGGCGATCTGGGCCTCGACCACCGACGTGGCATTGCGCTTCTGCTCCGTACCGCCGTCGTCGAGCAGCCAGACGGTGAGCCGGCCGGCAGGATAGTCCATCCCCTTGGCGGCGGCGAGCGTGTTGGCGAGAAGGCCCGTGTCCTCGTTGTAGCTCGGCACGAAGACGTCGACCGAAGGCAGGCGCCCTTCCTGCGCCATGCGGCTCTTGCGCGGCGGCAGGGGCATCGCCACGACGAAGAGGCTGAGCGCCAGCATCATCACGCTGTACATCTCGGCGAGATAGAGCAGGAAGCCGGGAATGAAGTTCTCCAGCTGGTTGAGCGGCGGCAGGGTGCTCGTCGTGCGCCAGTAGACGTAGCGCAGGACCACCGCCGTGCCGAAGGCGAGCGCGATGAGCCGCCAGATGCCTTCCGCGCGCAGCACCTTGATCACCGCCATGAAGGTGACCACGGCGATGCTGGCGATGAGCTGGGTCTGGAGATTGATGGGCAGGGTGATCACGAGGATCACGAGAGCGGAGACGAGCGCCCACAGGATAATCGTGCCGGTATATCTCATGCACCGTCCTTCGCCGTCATAGCGCGTGTTGGGCGGACCTTACCCACCATAATGTTAAGGAAAAATTAGAACAGCCGGCCGAAACTTCAATTACAGGTTGCCGACCCCGAGGCTCCTGCAACACAGGCGGGGGACGGCACCACGACGGCCTCGTCGTCCGAAGCCGACGCGCCGCCCGCCGGCGAGGGAACGACGACGGCATCGCCCGTATCGGCGGCATCCGCCTGGCGAGCGGGCCTCCTTTCGGCGGAACGGCGCGTCACCGGAACGTGCTGGCGCGTGGTGACCACCGTGACGGGCGCCTTCTCCTCGACCGCCACCCGCAGCGGTTCGCCGCCGCCGATCCGGCTGTCGACGGAAGCCGGCGTGCCATAGGGGTTCCACGTCGCGCCCGAGAAACCGCCGACGACCGTGTAGCCGTACATCAGTTCCACCAGCTCCTTCTCCGAGGCGCCCGCCTGGCAGACGCGCAGGCGGATCTGGATCATGCCCAGGTCCCTCATCCTGTCGCGCTCTATCACGTCGGAGCGAATCTGCTGCCAGCCGTAGAGGCAGCCGTCATCGCCCGCACCGCGCCCGTACGCATAGCCGAAGGGCCCATAACCGTTGCGCACGAAATTGGGGGAGATCGAAAGCCGGCGGCCGGAAAAATGGGCGGCGATTTCGCCCCGGATCGCCGAGTGCCGCACCGGCTTGAAGGCGAGCGCGCCGCCGGGCATCGCCACCGTCTGCGCCGGCCCGAAGGCCTGGATGCTCAGGAAATTCTGCCCGGGCGTCGCCGCCGAGGCGGAAAGCGCGATCTGCTGCTCGATCGCATTGGTATATTGCCGCTGGATCACGCCGACGATCGACAGCGTACCGGGCGCGGGCAGCACGAGCGCGCTGGTGGCCGGAACGGCGGTGGACATCGTGGCGATGCCCGTGCCGGGACGCGCCGCGCAGCCGGCGAGCGCCATCGCCGCACATGCCGTCAGCAGCGATGCCGCGCGAAGCACCAGGCCGCCACGGCGGAAAAAACGAATCGCCGCCGAATCATCCATGCGGAAGTCATATTTCGCCCCGGCGCAAATAGGAATCCCAAGATATGGCGACAGCCTCCCACAATCTTGGGAGGCCGGCCTTCAGACGATGCCGCCGCCACCCGCGGCGGATGCCGGACGCTCCGCGGCGACCTTCCCGCGATAGCCGCTGGCGCGGTAGGCCGCGACCGGATCGATCGCCCCGCCGGCGCGGCGGCGCGCTTCGGCGAGGATCGGCTCGACATCGACCCGGTAGGCGCGCTTCAGGGTTTCCGTCGCCATCAGCGCATCGTTGTCGTCCTGGTAGCCGGCGAGCGCCGCGCGGTCGACGAGGAGGGCCTGCGCATAGGCGCGGCGGATCTCGTTCGCGCTGTTGATCAGGCTCTCGATCGGGTCGGTGACGTTGTGCGACTGGTCGATCATATGGGCCGGGTGGAAGCCCTCGACGCCCCGCACCTCCGCATCCACCAGTTCGTTGAAGACGAGGAACAGGCGGTAGGGCTCGATCGCGCCGGCGTCGAGGTCGTCGTCGCCGTATTTGGAATCGTTGAAGTGGAAGCCGCCGAGCTTGCCGAACTGGATGAGGCGGGCGACGATCATCTCGATATTGGTGTTCGGCGCGTGGTGGCCGAGATCGACGAGGCACTCAGCCTTCGGGCCGAGCGTCTGGGCGATCAGGTAGTTCGTGCCCCAGTCCTGCACCACCGTCGAATAGAAGGCCGGCTCGTACATCTTGTGCTCGGAAAAGAGCTTCCAGTCGTCCGGCAGCGCCTTGTAGATCTCCGCCATCGCGGCGAGATAGCGCTCGAAGGCCTTGGTGAAGTTGCTCTGGCCGGGGAAGTTGGAGCCGTCGCCGATCCACACGGTGAGCGCCTTCGAGCCGATCGCCTTGCCGATCTCGATGCATTCGAGATTGTGCTCGACCGCCTGGGCGCGGGTCGCCGCATCCGTGTGGCTGAGCGAGCCGTATTTGTAGGAATGCGCCTGGCCCGGCGCATCGGAGAAGGTGTTGGAGTTCATCGCGTCGAAGCCGAGACCGAGCGCATCGCCCTTGGCCTTCAGTTCCTTCGGGTCCGCCTTGTCCCACGGGATATGCAGCGAGACGGTGGGCGTGGCGCGCGTCAACTGGTGGATGACCGCGCAGTCGTCGAGCTTGTCGAAGATGCCGCGCGGCTCGCCCGTGCCGGGAAAGCGCGCGAAACGCGTGCCGCCGGTGCCGACGCCCCAGGAGGGAACGGCGACGAAGAATGTCTCCACCTTGCGGACGATCTCCTCGATGTCGATGCCGCGGCGGGCAAGGCTTGCGCCGAGCGCGTCATAGTCCTCCGCGAGCGCGGGCGCCCGCCTGTCGTTATCCGCGGCAATCACATCCTGCGCGATCCTGAACTCTGCCATTCCATCCTCCCTGATGCGCGCGGATCAGCGCGGAAAACTCTGCGCGTTGCCGGCGTCCACGTTGATGATGTTGCCCGTCGACTTCGCCGAAAGGTCCGAGGCGAGGAAATAGATCGCCTCGGCGATGTCCTGCGGGAAGACGTTGAGCTTCAGCATCGAGCGCTTGCGGTAGTGCTCCTCCAGCTCGTCGACCTCGATCCTGGAGGAGGCCGCGCGCTGTTCGCGCCATTCTCCGTTCCAGATCTTCGATCCGCGCAGCACCGCGTCCGGGTTCACCGTGTTCACGCGGATGCCCGCTTCCGCCCCTTCGAGCGCGAGGCACCGGGCGAGGTGGATCTCCGCCGCCTTCGCCGCGCAATAGGCCGAGGCGTTCGGCGAGGAGGCGAGGCCGTTCTTCGAGGCGACGAACACCACGTTGCCGCCGAGGTTCTGGCGGCGGAACAGCCGGAACGCCTCGCGCGAGACGAGGAAATAGCCGGTCGCCAGGATGTCGATGTTCTTGTTCCACATCGAAAGCTCCGTGCTTTCGATGGGCGCCGACGAGGCGATGCCGGCATTGGAGACGAGGATGTCGACGCCGCCGAACTCGACGCAGGCCTCCGCGAAGGAAGAGACGACCCCTGCTTCGTCCGTGACGTCGAGCTTGACCGTGCGCACGGCATCGCGGCTGTACGCCTTCGCGAAATCCGCGCCGACCTCATCCAGCGCATCGGCATCGATATCGGCCAGCACCACGCAGGCCCCCTCGCCCGCCAGCCGCTCGGCCGTCGCCCGGCCGATGCCGCCGGCCCCGCCCGTCACGAAGGCGACGCGCCCGGCAAGGCTCTTCGGCTTCGGCATGCGCTGGAGCTTCGCCTCCTCCAGCAGCCAGTATTCGATGTCGAAGGCCTCCTGCTCGGGCAGGCCCTGGTATTCGGAAACCGTGGAGGCGCCGCGCATCACGTTGATGGCGTTGACGTAGAATTCGCCGGCGATGCGGGCCGTCGCCTTGTCCTTGGCAAACGAGAGCATGCCGACGCCCGGAACGAGGAAGATGACCGGGTTGGGGTCGCGCATCTTCGGCGAATTGTCGTGCTTGCAGGCCTCGTAGTAGCGCGTGTAGTCGGCGCGGTAGTCCTCCAGCGCCTTGTCGAGGCCGGCGATCACGGCATCGACATCGGGCTTCGCCGGGTCGAAATCGACGATCAGCGGGCGGATCTTCGTGCGCAGGAAGTGGTCCGGGCAGGAGGTGCCGAGGTTCCCGAGCGGCTTCAGGTCCTTCGAGTTGACGAATTCGAGCACGGCGTCCTGGTCGTCGAAATGGCCGAGCTTGCGCTCGGCCTTGCCGATGCGGCCGCGGATTTCCGGCATCAGCTTCGCGGCGACCGCGCGGCGCTCAGCGGCATCGAGGCTCTTTGCGACCGCGCCGCCGAAGATCGTCTTGCCGTCCGTCTCCTTCGCGAACCATTCGATCGCCCTGTTGATGATGTCGAGCGTCAGCAGGTAGCAGTCCTTGGCGTCGTCCGCCCAGGTGAAGAGGCCGTGGCTTTCGAGCACGACGCCCTTGGCCTTCGGGTTCGCCCTGACGAAGGCCTCGAGATCGAGGCCGAGCTGGAAGCCGGGGCGGCGCCAGGGCAGCCAGCCGATCTCCTCGCCGAAGATCCTCGCCGTCAGCTCCTTCGAGTTCTTCGAGGCGGCGATGGCGATGATCGCGTCCGGGTGCATGTGGTCGACATGCGTGAACGGCACGAAGCCGTGCAGGGGCGTGTCGATCGAGGCGGCGCGCGGGTTGAGGTTGAAAGTGCAGTGCGGCAGGAAGCCGACCATGCGGTCCTCGTCCTCCACGCCCCTGTAGAGGCCTTTCAAGGCTTCGAGCTTGTCCATGTAGAGCGTGGCGAAGCCGTCGAGCCTGATCGTGCCGACGTCGCCACCGGAGCCCTTGACCCACAGGACGCGGACCTTCCCGCCCGTCAGCGGATCGGTTTCCTCGACCTTGGCCGACGTGTTGCCGCCGCCGTAATTGGTGATGCGCTTGTCGGCGCCGAGGAGGTTGGAGCGGTAGAGCAGCTTGCCCGGTTCGTCGAGCCCGGCCGCATAGGCATCATCCCAACGGTTTTCGAGAAGGCGGGGCTGGCCCGTCATGACATCCTCCCTGGCTTGTCGGTTTGCGGGACGCCGCAGCCGGCCCCCGTCTCCTTCTTTTCGGAGCTATGACGCATTCCAAGCCGCAATGTCAATCAATTTTGATCATTAAAAATCATTGTGCAATGCAATATGATCTTTTTTGATCGTTTATGATTGACAGCTTAGAGGGAATGCGAATAAATCATGCCCAGGAGGAGCCCATGCACGAACGCGAACGCCATCGCATCATTCTGAGCGCTATCCAGGAGAAGCCCGTCGTGACGGTGCAGGATATCGCCGAACTGACCGAGGCATCCGAAGCCACGATCCGCCGCGACATCGCCGCCCTGCACGTGCAGGGCAAGCTGCGGCGCGTGCGCGGCGGCGCGGAGGCGGTGCATCCGCCGCAGCTCGGCAACCTGGCGGCGCGTCCCTTCAAGGTCTCCGAATCGATCAATATCGATCGCAAGCGCGCAATCGCCCGCCGCGCCGTGGAACTGTGCGAGGAAGGCGATTCCATCATCATCAACGGCGGCACCACGACGTTCCAGATGGTGCATTTCATGTCGGCCCGCCGCCTTCAGGTCATGACCAATTCATTCGCGATCGCCGAGCATCTGGTGAAGCATTCCAAGTGCACGGTCAGCGTTCCGGGCGGGGCGATCTACCGCGACCAGAGCCTGATCCTCTCGCCCTTCGACAATGACGCCATCCGCAACTTCTATGCCCGGCGCATGTTCATCGGCGCTCAGGGGGTCAACGCGCTCGGCATCATGGAATCGGACGCGCTCGTCATCCAGAGCGAGCAGAAGCTGATGCGGCAGGCGGAGGAACTGATCGTGATGGTCGACTCCAGCAAGTTCGAGCGGCGCTCCAGCCTCATCCTCTGCCCGCTGGAGAACGTCACGACGATCATCACCGACGACAGGATTTCGGACGAGGCGGCCGCGATGGTCGCCAATGCCGGCGTAAAGCTCATCACGGTCAAGCCGATGGCTTCGGCCGAAAGGGAGGATTCCACCTCGGCCGCCTGAGGAAAGCGGCGGCCGGGAGGAGTGATTGTTTCAACACTGGGAGGAAGAACATGAGACTGACCACGAAACTGCTCGCCGGCGCCGCCCTCGCGCTCGCCGCCATGATGTCCTCGGCCAGCGCCGCGGACGTGAAGATCGCCCTTCTCGTCAAGTCGCTGGGCAACGGCTTCTTCGAGGCCGCCAACAAGGGCGCGCAGGAGGCCGCAAAGGAGCTCGGCGACGTCGAGATCATCTATACCGGCCCGACCACCACGACGGCCGAAGGCCAGATCGAGGTCATCAACTCGCTGATCGCACAGGGCGTCGATGCCATCGCGATCTCGGCGAACGATCCGGACGCCGTCGTTCCGGCGCTGAAGAAGGCCCAGCAGCGCGGCATCAAGGTGATCTCCTGGGATTCCGGCGTTGCGCCGGAAGGCCGCATCATGCACCTCAACCCGTCCTCCAACGAGCTGATCGGCAAGATGTGCCTGCAGCTCGCCGCCAACCACCTGCCGGACGGCAAGGGCGACTTCGCGATCCTCTCGGCGACGACGACCTCGACCAACCAGAACACCTGGATCGAGGAGATGAAGAAGCAGCTCAAGGACTTCCCGGGGCTCAACCTCGTCACCACCGTCTACGGCGACGACCTTGCCGACAAGTCCTATCGCGAAGCCAACGGCCTCCTGACCTCGCAGCCGAACGTCAAGGTCATCGTCGCGCCGACGACGGTGGGCGTTCTCGCCGCCTCGCAGGCTGTCAAGGATGCCGGCAAGATCGGCGATGTCTACGTGACGGGCCTCGGCCTTCCCTCCGAGATGGCCGGCGCGATCAAGTCCGGCGCGACCAAGGAATTCGCCATCTGGAACCCGATCGACCTCGGCTATTCCGCGACCCAGATCGCCTATCGCCTCGTCAAGGGCGAAACGGACGGCGCGCCGGGCGCGGAAATCGAAGCCGGCCGCATGGGCAAGATCAAGGTGGGCGACAACGGCGAGGCCGCGATGGCCGATCCCTTCGTCTACGACGCCTCGAACATCGACGAGTTCTCGAAGATCTTCTGATCCTTCCAAGCCTTCCCGGCGGCTTCGGCCGCCGGGTCTTTTTCCCTTTTCCGGTGTGGATGATGACGAGCGCTGCAGCTTCCATGATGGCCGCAAAGGCCGAGGCGTTGGAAACGCCCCTCCTGGCGATGCGCGGCATCTCGCAGGTCTTTCCGGGCGTGAAAGCGCTCGACGGCGTCGACATCGCGCTCTATCCCGGCAAGGTGACGGCGCTGATCGGCGAGAACGGCGCCGGCAAGTCGACGCTGGTGAAGATCCTCACCGGCATCTACCGCCCGAACGAGGGCGAGATCGTCATGGACGGCCAGCCCGTCACCTTCGCCAACGCCCAGGCCGCCATCGACGCCGGCGTCACCGCCATCCACCAGGAGACCGTGCTCTTCGACGAGCTGACGGTCGCGGAGAACATCTTTCTCGGCCATGCGCCGCGCACGCGCTTCGGCCTCATCGACTGGAAGACCATCAACGAGCGCGCCCGCGCGCTGATGCACCAGCTCGAAAGCAACATCGACCCGACGATCAAGCTGAAGGACCTGTCGATCGCCCAGCGGCATCTGGTGGCGATCGCGCGTGCGCTCTCGGTCGAAGCGCGCATCGTCATCATGGACGAGCCGACGGCCGCCCTTTCGCGCAAGGAGATCGACGACCTCTTCCGCATCGTCGAGACCCTGAAGAGAAAGGGCAAGGCCATCCTCTTCATCAGCCACAAGTTCGACGAGCTCTACGAGATCGCCGACAATTACGCCGTCTTCCGCGACGGACGCATGGTGGGCGCCGGCAGGCTCAAGGAAACGCCGCAGGAGGAGATCGTGCGCCTGATGGTCGGCCGCGACGTGCACGACGTCTTCCCGAAGACCGCGGTCGCCATCGGCGAGACCGTCTTCAGGGTCGAGGGTTACTGCCACGACACCGAGTTCCGCGACGTTTCCTTCGCGCTCCGGCGCGGCGAGATCCTCGGCGTCTACGGCCTCATCGGCGCCGGCCGGTCGGAGCTCTGCCAGTCGCTGTTCGGCATGACCGCTCCCGCCTCGGGAAAAACCTTTCTCGACGGGCGCGAGATCGTCATCCGCTCCTCCGCCGACGCCATCGCCGCCGGCATCGTCTACGTGCCGGAGGAGCGCGGGCGGCACGGCCTCGCGCTCGAAATGCCGATCTACCAGAACATGTCGCTGCCCTCGCTGGCGCACACCTCCGCCCGGGGATTCCTGAAGGCCGTCAACGAATTCGCACTCGCCCGCAAATATGCCGAGCGGCTGGACCTGCGCGCGGCCGCGCTCTCCGTCCCGGTCGGCACGCTCTCGGGCGGCAACCAGCAGAAGGTCGTCATCGGCAAGTGGCTCGCCACCAAGCCGAAGGTCATCATCCTCGACGAGCCGACCAAGGGCATCGACATCGGCTCGAAGGCCGCCGTGCACGCCTTCATCTCTGAACTTGCCGGCGAGGGCCTCTCGATCATCATGATCTCTTCCGAGCTGCCGGAAATCCTCGGCATGTCGGACCGTGTCCTCGTGATGCGCGAGGGCCTGATGGCCGGCATCTACGACCGCGCGGGGCTGACGGCGGAAACGCTGGTGCGCGCGGCGACCGGCAATGCATAAGGGCATTTGACCATGCAGCGTCTCCTCAAGAACCGTGAACTCCTGCTGGCGCTGATCATCGTCGCGATGATCGCCGGCTTTGCGACGCGGGCGGCCGGCTTCGCCGCCCCCGGCAACCTCGCCAACATCTTCAACGACACCTCGATCCTGATCATCCTGGCGCTCGGGCAGATGACGGTGATCCTGACGAAGTCGATCGACCTTTCGGTCGCGGCGAACCTCGCCTTCACCGGCATGGCCGTCGCCATGCTGGACGCGGCCTATCCCGGCCTGCCGCTGGCGCTGCTGATCGTGCTCGCCATCGCCATCGGCGCGGCGCTCGGCGCGATCAACGGCTTCCTCGTCTGGCTGTTGCAGATCCCGCCCATCGTCGTGACGCTCGGCACGCTCACCATCTACCGCGGCATGGCCTTCGTGCTTTCCGGCGGCGGCTGGGTGAACGCCCACCAGATGACGCCGGACTTCCTCAACCTGCCGCGCCTGCCGGTGCTCGGCCTGCCGATCCTCTCCTGGGTCGCCATCGCCATCGTGCTCACGATGTGGTTCGTGCTGACGCGCACGCCCTTCGGCCGCGCCGCCTATGCCTCGGGCGGCAACCCGACGGCGGCGGTCTATGCCGGCATCGATGTCGGCCGCTCGCGCTTCCTCGCCTTCGTGCTGTCCGGCGCGCTCGCCGGCCTCTCCGGCTATCTCTGGGTGTCGCGCTATGCCGTCGCCTATGTCGACATCGCCGCCGGCTTCGAGCTCGACAGCGTGGCGGCCTGCGTCATCGGCGGCATCTCCATTGCCGGCGGCATCGGCACGGTGATCGGCACCGTGCTCGGCGCCCTCTTCCTCGGCGTCATCAAGAACGCGCTGCCCGTCATCGGCATCTCGCCCTTCGCGCAGATGGCGATTTCCGGCGTCGTCATCATCCTCGCCGTCGTCTTCAACGCCCGCGCCGAGAAGAAGAAGGGCCGTATCATCCTGCGCGACCGCGCCGCCAAGGAGATGCCGGCATGAGCACCGAAACGACCGCGACCCGCCGCCAGATCCCGGACCGGCTCGGCACGCCCATGAAGCGGCTCTTGGCGAGCTGGGAAGTGCTGCTCTTCGGCGTGGCGGTGGCGATCTTCATCGCCAACTCGCTCGCCTCCCCCTATTTCCTCAACGCCTGGAACCTCTCGGACGCGACGTTCAACTTCACCGAAAAGGCGCTGATCGCCTTCGCCATGGCGCTCCTGATCATCGCCGGCGAGATCGACCTTTCCGTCGCTGCGATCATCGCGCTCGCCTCGACGGCGATGGGCGCGGCCGCGCAGGCGGGCGTCGGCACGCCGGGGCTCGTCGCCATCGGCATCGGCACCGGCCTTCTCTGCGGCGCCTTCAACGGCCTGCTCGTCGCCGGCCTCAAGCTGCCCTCCATCGTCGTCACCATCGGCACGATGAGCCTCTTCCGCGGCATCTCCTACATCGTGCTCGGCGACCAGGCCTACGGCAAGTACCCCGCCGACTTCGCCTATTTCGGCCAGGGCTATGTCGTCTGGGTGTTCTCCTTCGAGTTCGTGCTGTTCCTCGTCATGGCCGCCCTCTTCGCCGTGCTGCTGCACAGAACGAATTTCGGCCGCCACGTCTACGTCATCGGCAACAATGCCATGGCGGCGCGCTTTTCCGGCATCCCGGTCGACCGGGTGAAGTTCATCCTCTTCCTTTTGACGGGCCTGATGAGCGGGATCGCCGCCGTCTGCCTCACCTCGCGCCTCGGCTCTACGCGCCCCTCCATCGCGCAAGGCTGGGAGCTGGAAGTGGTGACCATGGTCGTGCTCGGCGGGGTCTCGATCCTCGGCGGGGCGGGCACCATCGCCGGCGTCGTCATCGCCGCCTTCGTCATGGGGCTCGTCACCTTCGGCCTCGGCCTTCTCAACGTGCCCGGCATCGTCATGTCCATCTTCATCGGCCTCCTGCTGATCGTCACCATCGCCCTGCCGATCGTCGCGCGCCGGATCAAGCAGGCGAGGAAAGCGTGATGGCCGAACTGGAAAGACATGCCTTCAAGATGAAGCTCCATCCCGGCATGGAGGCGGAATACAGGAAGCGCCACGACGAGATCTGGCCGGAGCTGGTCGACCTGCTGCACGCGGCCGGGGTTTCCGACTATTCGATCCATCTCGATCCGGAAACGAACATCCTCTTCGGCATCCTCAGCCGGCCGAAGGAGCACGGCATGGCGGCCCTGCCCGACCATCCGGTGATGAAGCGCTGGTGGGCGCATATGGCGGACATCATGGAGACGAACCCGGACAATTCCCCCGTCCAGAGCGACCTCGTTCCCGTCTTCCACATGCCATGAGCGACTACCGCCGCATCGCTGTCCTCGACATCGGCAAGACCAATGCCAAGGTCGTCGTCCTCGACGCCGCGACGGGCGCCGAGATCACCGCCGCGAAAATGGCCAACACCGTCCGCAGGGACGGCCCCTACCCGCACTACGACGTGGAGGCCCTGTGGTCCTTCACGCTCGATGCCCTGCGCCGCTTCGCGAAGGAGCCCGGCTTCGACGCCATCTCGATCACCACCCATGGCGCCTCCGCCGCGCTCATCGGCGCGGATGGCCGGCTCGCAATGCCGGTGATCGATTACGAGCACGAATATCCGCAGGCGATCCGCGACGCCTATGACGCGCTTCGCCCGCCCTTCGGCGAGACCCGTTCGCCGCGCCTGTCGATGGGCCTCAATATCGGCGCGCAGCTGCACTACCAGAAGACCGCCTTTCCGGACGATTTCGCGAAGGTCGCGGCCATCGTCACCTACCCGCAGTACTGGGCGGCGCGGCTGACCGGCGTCGCGGCGAACGAGGTGACCTCGCTCGGCTGCCATACCGACCTCTGGAACCCGCAGACGGGCGCCTATTCCTCGCTGGTCGACACGCTCGGCATCCGCCCGCTGATGGCGCCGATCCGCCCGGCCTTCGACGCGCTCGGCCCCGTCCTGCCGGAGATCGCCGGCACGATCGGCGCTTCGGTCCCGGTCTATTGCGGCATCCACGATTCCAATGCCTCGCTGCTGCCGCATCTGGTGGCGCGAAAGGCGCCCTTCTCGGTGGTCTCGACCGGCACGTGGGTGATCAACTTCGCCGTCGGCGGCGATCTGGAGCATCTCGATCCGGCGCGCGACACGCTCGCCAATGTCGACGCCTACGGCCGTGCCGTGCCCTCGTCCCGCTTCATGGGCGGGCGCGAGTTCGAGATCCTGTCCGCGGAGATCGGCGATGTGGCGGAAGAGGATGTCCGCGCTGCCCTGCCCGCGGTAATCGCAAGGGTGCTGATGCTCACGCCCAATGTCGCGCCGGGCTCCGGCCCCTTTCCCGGGCGGGAAAGGGAATGGGTGAACGCGGAGGGTGCGCGCCCCGCCGAGCGCCACGCCGCCGCCTGCCTCTACCTCGCGCTGATGAACGAGGCCTGCCTCGGACTGATCGGCGCGGGCGGCCCGACGATCGTCGAAGGGCCCTTCGCGGCGAACGGTCTCTACCTGACCCTGCTCGCCGCGCTGACGCGGCGCCCGGTGATCGCCGTACCCGGCTCGACGGGCACCAGCCAGGGCGCATCCCTGCTGACCGGCATCGCGCCGGTTTCAACACTGGAGACGCGGACGGAGCCTTCGGCCATCGCGGGGCTGGACGCCTACCGCGCGGCCTGGCTTGCGGCGCTCAGTCGGCGCTGAGCGCGACGGCCGGCTGGAGGTGCGAGGCGTTGCGCGCCGGCAGGTAGCCGAAGACGAGGCCGGTCAGGAATGAGCAGGCGAAGGCGAGCGCGACGGGGCCGACCGTGAAGCTCACCGGCATGCCGAAGGCCTGGGCGAGCCCGCCGACCGAAAGGCCCAGCACCACGCCGATGGCGCCGCCGATCGCCGAGACGACCAGCGCCTCGATGAGGAATTGCAGGAGGATGTCCCGCCGCCGCGCGCCGGTCGCCATGCGCACGCCGATCTCGCGGGTGCGCTCGCGCACGCTGACCAGCATGATGTTCATCACGCCGATGCCGCCGACGAGCAGCGAGATCGCCGCGACCGAGCCGAGGAAGAGCTTCATCGTGTTCGACGTCTCGGTGAAGGCCTCGCGCACGGAGGACATGTTGGTGATCTGCGTGTCCTCGGCCTTGTGCCGCTCGTTCAGCAGCGCCTGGATGGCGTCCTGCGTCAGGTCGATGGCCGAGGCATCCTGCACCTGGACGGTGATGGTGCGCACGTTGCGCTGGCCGAAGAGCCGCATGCTGCCGGTGGAAAGCGGCACGAGGATCACGTCGTCCTGGTCGTTGCCGCCGGCGCTCGCGCCCATCTCGCTCATCACGCCGATGACCTGGAAGGGGATCTTGTTGACCAGCACGTACTCACCGAGCGGGCTTGCGCCGTCCGGGAAGAGCGTCCTGGCCACGGTCTGGCCGAGCACGGCGACCGGCGCATAGGTGTCCATGTCGTCCGCGTTGATGAACTCGCCGGAGCCGACGCTCCAGGATTTGGCGCGCGGGAAGGCCGGCACGGTGCCGTTCGCCGTCGTCTGGTAGTCGATGTTGCCGTAGCGCACGGTGACCGAACTCGTCATTTCCGGCACGGCGAAGGCGACGTTCGGCAGGTCGAGGATCGCATCCGCATCGGCAGGGATGAGCGTCACCGGCGCGCTGCCGCCGCCGCGGAAATTCGCCATGCTGGGGCGGACGAGCAGGAGGTCCGAGCCCATCGCGGAAATGCGGTCGAGCACGGAATTCTGCGCGCCCGTGCCGATCGCCAGCATGGCCACCACGGAGCCGACGCCGATGACGATGCCGAGCAGCGTCAGCACGGTGCGGAACAGGTTGGCGTGCAGGGCCCGCAAGGCCATCTTGATCGCCTCGGAAATGTCGGCGATCGCCGCCGAGCCTTCCTTTACCGGCTTCCCGAGGCCGGCTGCCTCCGGGGACGGAGGGCTCTTCCGGGCGCGGTCGGAGATGATGCGGCCGTCGCGGATCTCGATCAGCCGGTCGGCGGCTTCCGCCACCTCGCGCGAATGGGTGATGAGGATGACCGTGTGGCCGTCCTCGTGCATCCGGCGCAAGAGCGCCATCACCTCCTCGCCGCTCTGGCTGTCGAGCGCGCCGGTCGGCTCGTCGGCCAGGATGACGCGGCCGCCGTTCATCAGCGCCCGGGCGATGGAGACGCGCTGCTGCTGGCCGCCGGAGAGCTGGTTCGGCCGGTGGTCCAGCCGGTCGCCCAGCTTCAGCGAGCCGAGCAGCGCCTCCGCCCGCTCCTGCCGGTCGCGCGCCGGGATGCCGGCATAGATCGCCGGCACCTCGACATTCTCGCGGGCGCTCGCCGTGGGGATGAGGTTGTAGCTCTGGAAGACGAAGCCGAAGGTGCGGCGGCGCAGCGCCGCAAGCTCGTCGCTCTCGAAATCGGCGACCGGCTCGCCGTCGATCAGATAGTCGCCGGAGGTCGGCTGGTCGAGACAGCCGAGGATGTTCATCAGCGTCGACTTGCCCGAACCGGACTGGCCGATGATCGCCACGAACTCCCCCGCCTCGATGTCGAGCGAGATGCCGTGCAGCACCTCCACGGCGAAGCCGTCGTTGTAGAAGGTCTTGGTGACGTCCCGGAGCGAGATGAGCGCCGTCATGGTCCTGCCCTCAGAACATCGGCGGCATGCGCATGCCGCGGCGCGAGCCCCGGTCGCCGCCGGCCGAGCCGCCGCCGGCGGAGCCGGAGCTGACGATGACCTTCTCGCCTTCCTCAAGCCCGCTCTTCACCTCGACGCTGACGCGGTTGCGGATGCCGGTCTCGACCTTGCGCACCTCCTGCGTGCCGCTGGCCGAAACGACCGTCACCTCCGCCTGCGGCCTGCCGCGGCCCTCGCCGCGCTTCATGGTCACGGCGCCGGCCGGCACCAGGAGCACGTCGCGGGCGGCCGCCTGCACGAAGAAGACCTGCGCGCTCATCGACATCATCAGCTCGCCGTCCGGGTTCGGCACGTCGAACAGCGCGTTGTAGAGCACGACGTTGTTCTCGACCGTCGGCGACGGCTCGATCTGGCGGAGCTTGCCGGTGAAGCGCTTGCCCGGCTGGCCGAGCAGCGTGAAATAGGCTTCCATCCCCACCTTGAGGCGCCCGACATCGGCCTCGGAGACCTCGGCGCGCACGGCCATCGTCGAAAGGTCGGCGATGGTGACGATGGTGGGCGCGCTCTGCACGGCGTTCAGCGTCTGGCCTTCCTTCACCGGGTTGGCGACGATGGTGCCCGCCATGGGCGCGTAGATCTTCGTATAGCCGAGGTCGACCTCGTCGCCGGCGAGCGTCGCCTGCTGCTTGCGGATCTGCGCCTCGGTGGCGTTGACGTCCGCCTCCGCCGCGGCAAGGTCGGCGACGGCCTGGTCGAGCGCCTGCCGGGCGGCGGCATTGCCGGCCACGAGGTTGCGCTGGCGGGCGATGTTCGCCTGCCTGAGGGCGAGCTGCGCCTTCTTGGATTCGAGCTGCGCCTGAAGGTTGGCAAGCTCCGCACGGTTGATCTCGATGCGGTTCTCGATCGTCGCAGGATCGATTTCGGCAAGGAGCTGGTCTTTCGCGACCGTGTCGCCGATCGCGACATGCAGCGCCTTGAGCTGGCCGGAGACCTGCGCGCCGGCATCGACGGATTTCACCGCCTCCAGCGTGCCGACGGCCGTCACCGCATTCTCGATGTCGCCGCGCACGACAGGCTGCGTGATGATCGCCGTCGCGGTCTGGGCCGGGGCATAGGCGCGCCAGCCGTAATAACCGGCGCCGGCGAGGACGGCCAGCACGGGCAGCCATATCCAGGCGCGCGAGCGCCGCTTGCGGCGGGCGGGCGGCGCTGCGCCGGGCATGAAGGTGACGTTCGTCCGGCCGGCCTCGTCGGCGGCCTTCTCATCCGTTTTCGGTCGTGCGGTCTTGGTCATCGGCGTTCCACGTGTCGAGGCCGTGCCTCTCGCGTCCCTTTGATTGACATGTGACACCGGAAAGCCCCAAGGAGAAGCCCTTGGGATCATTATATTTTCGTAATGTTCGCCGCACGGGGGCGCTCGCGGGCCCGATCGGCGGCCGCAACCGCCGAAACGATCCCGCGCCCCGGGGCCTACCGCGGCGTGACGAGGCGGCGGAGATTTTCGACCTCCTCGCCCGATAGCGGCCGGACCGCGCCTTTCTCCAATTCGCCGAGCAGGAGGTCGCCGATCGCGACGCGGACGAGGCGCAGGCAGGTGATGTCCATCGCCTCCAGCATGCGCCGGATCTGGCGGTTCTTGCCCTCGTCCAGGACGACCTCTATCCAGGCGTTCTTCTCCCCTTGGCGGATCGCGCGCACGCGCCTTGCGCGCAGCAACTCGCCGTCATGCCGGATGCCGTTCACCATGGCATCCAGCATCTCCCGATTGGCAAGGCGGTCCATCTGGACGTGATAGGTCTTGGCGACATGCGTTTGCGGGTCGAGCAGCGCCTGGGCGAATTCCGTGTCGTTGGTGAAGAGCAGCAGCCCCTCGCTCGCCTTGTCGAGGCGCCCGACGGGAGAAAGGTGCGCGTGGTCGAGGTGCCTGAGGCAATCGAAGACCGTCGGCCGCCCCTGCGGATCGTGCCGGGTCGTCACGAGGCCGCGCGGCTTGTTGAGCATCAGGTAGACGCGCTCTTCGGCGGCGACGCGCTTGCCGTCCACCGCGATCACCGCATGGGAAAGGTCGACCCAGGTCTCTGGATCGGTCGTCACGCGGCCGCCGACCGTGACCCGCCCGTCGCGCACCAGGGCTTCGGCCTGCGTGCGCGAACAGAAGCCCAGCTTGGAGAGCGCGCGCGGCAGGGTGACACGCTTGCCGCCGGAAGGCGCATCCGCCCTGCGGCCGGTTTTCGGTTTCTGCGGCTTGCGGATGCCCTTCATGTCCCCGTCCTCGGTTGACCCACAGGCCCTTGCCATTCTAAAGCCGGGGTCGTCCAGCCAAATTTCCGCAGCCATCGAAGTGAGACGCCGTTGACGACAGACGACATTACAAGCGAACTCGTAACGCTGCGCGACTACTGGCGCTATGCGATCTCCCGCTTCAATGCGGCCGAACTCAGCTACGGCCATGGAACGACGACGGCCGGCGACGATGCGGCGTTCCTGCTGCTCGATTCGCTGGACCTGCCGATCGATACGCTCGATCCCTTCCTCGACGCCCGCCTGCTGCCGGCCGAGCGCAGGCTGCTTGCCGAGCGGATCGAGGCGCGCGTTTCCACCCGGAAGCCATCTTCCTACCTCACGGGCCGCGCCTATATCCAGGGCGTGCGCTTCCTGGTGGACGAGCGGGTGATCGTGCCGCGCTCGCATATCGGGGAAATCCTGTTCAGCGAATATCTCGGCGAGCACGGCTCGTCCTACCTGCCGGATCCGATGGCGGTGGAAAGCGCCGTGGACATCTGCACCGGCTCGGGCTGCCTTGCGGTCCTCGCCGCGAAATTCTTCCCGAATGCGCAGGTCGACGCGGTGGACCTGTCCGCCGACGCACTGGAGGTCGCCAGGCTGAACCTGGCCGAACACGATGTCGCCGATCGGGTGAGCCTCCACCGAGGCGATCTCTTCACGCCGCTTGCCGGCAGGAAATACGACCTCATCATCACCAATCCGCCCTATGTGGATCATGCGGCGCTGGAAGCCTATCCGCCGGAGTTCCGCGCGGAGCCGGCCATGGCGCACGATGGCGGCGAGGACGGGCTCGATCTCGTCCGCCGGCTCATCGCGGAGGCGCCGGACCACCTCAACCCCGAGGGCGGGATGATCTGCGAGATCGGTTCGGGACGGGAAATCCTCGAAGAGGAATTCCCCCATCTCGATTTCCTCTGGCTGGAAACGGCCGAGTCGCAGGATGCGGTCTTCTGGATTTCCGCCGAGGCGCTCGGCGCGGCGTGACGGGCCGCACACGAACGAAGGCTATAGAAGGCCCCCGGCGGAACCAGCCGCCGGGGGCCTGTCATCATGGACGCAAGACTGCCACGCACTCTTGCTGGAATTGCCCTAGAACAGCGCTGCCGTCTTCTGCAGCGTGATCCACACGCCCCAGAGGATCGGAATGCCGACGATGGCCCAGGCAACCACCGCCTTGCCGTCGAGGCTGCCCTTGCCGATGCCGAAGGAGCCGGTCGGGCCGGACTCGGCGGCCGCGCTCTTGGCCTGGAGGGCGGCGACCTCCTCCGGCTTCATGTACCACTTTTCCGAAAGCGGGCGAACCAGCGCGTTGGCGACGAGGCCGAGCGCCAGCATGCCCGCGAGGATATACATGGTGAAGTCGTAGACCTGCTCGCGGGGGATACCGGCGGCGATCTGGAACTCGCGGATATAGTTCACCACGACCGGGCCGATGATGCCGGCCGTCGCCCAGGCGGTCAGCAGCCGGCCGTGGATCGCGCCCACGAACTGCGTGCCGAAGATGTCCGCCAGATAGGCCGGGACCGTCGCGAAGCCCCCGCCGTACATCGACAGGATGATGCACAGGATGCTGACGAAGAGCAGCTGGCTGCCCATATGCGCGGCCGTCGGGGCGAGCGCATAGAGGACGATGCCGAGGATAAAGAAGGTGTAGTAGGTGTTCTTTCGGCCGAGCTTGTCGGAGAGCGACGCCCAGAAGAAGCGTCCGCCGATGTTGAAGAGCGACAAGAGGCCGGCGAAACCGGCGGCGATGGCCGCGATCGCCGCCTTCTGGTTGGCGTCGAGCTGGGTGAAGGTCAGCTCCGGCTGACCGATCAGGCGGCCGCCGAAGATTTCCTGGAGCATGGGCGAGGCCATGCCGATGACGCCGATGCCGGCCGAGACGTTGAGGCAGAGCACGGCCCAGATCAGCCAGAACTGCCGGGTCTTGTGGGCGTCGCGCAGGTGCACGTGATGCGCGGTGATCATCGTCGACTTGGTGTTCGCCGGCGGCGTCCAGCCGTCCGGCCGCCAGCCGGCCGGCGGGATGCGGTAGCCGAAGGCGCCGCCCATCATGAAGACGAAGTAGATCGCCGCCATGACGAGGAAGGTCTGCCAGACGCCGACCGAATCCGGTCCCTTGAAGGTGTTCATCAATATGTCGGCGAGCGGGGCGCCGATCATCGCGCCGCCGCCGAAGCCCATGATCGCCATGCCGGTCGCCATGCCGCGCCGGTCGGGGAACCACTTGATGAGCGTCGAAACCGGCGAGATGTAGCCGAGACCGAGGCCGATGCCGCCGATGACGCCGGCACCGAGCCACATCAGCCAGAGCTGGTGGCTCATGACGCCGAGCGCCGCGACCGCGATGCCGCCGCACCAGCAGATGGCCGAGACGACGCCGGCCTTGCGCGGGCCCGCCCGCTCCAGCCAGCCGCCCCAGATGGCGGCCGACGAGCCGAGCAGCACGAAGAACAGCGTGTAGATCCAGCCAAGGTCGGAGACGCGCCAGTTGCAGCTCGTCGTGAAGAGCGCCGAGACGAGCGACATGTCGGCACAGGTCGCCGGCTGCTCGGCGCCGAGCGCGTTGGAAAGCGGCAGCCAGAACACGCTGAAGCCATAGGCCATGCCGATACACAGGTGGATGGCCAGCGCTGCCGGCGGAACCAGCCAGCGGTTGAAGCCGGGCTTGGCGATGATGCGTTCCCGGTCGAGGATGCCGCCGGAATAGGAACCGGCATAGGTCTCGGTCGATATGGTCATTGGGTCTCCTCCGCAGCGCACCCCTCGGATGCGAAGATTTCTCGAAGGGAGCCGGGCGTTGTCATCCCTTCGGCGCGCGACCGCCCGCATTCTGCGTGCAGGCGACAGGCGCCGACCTCCCGGCGAGGCCCTTGCAAGGCGCATGCCAAGAAGGATTTCCTTTCAGATCAACCGCTTGCCCGGAATTTTCTGGAGCGCGAAGGACAGTTTGTCCCTTTGACCGGACAAAATGTCCACTCAGGCGGCTTCCGGCAGCCAGATGGTGAAGGTCGCCCCCTCGCCCGGCCGGCTGGCCACCGAGATGCTGCCGCCCTGGCGCGTCACCAGCGTCTGGCTGATCGACAGGCCGAGCCCGGTCCCCTCCTGCCGCTTCGTCGTGAAGAACGGATCGAAGACTTTTGCCGCCACGTCCGGATCCATGCCGACGCCCGTATCGCTGACGACGACCTCGACGCCCGGCCGTTCGCCGCGGTCGCGGTCGCGGGTCTCGATGCTCAGGCGGCCGCCATCCGGCATGGCGTGTATGGCGTTGACGATGAGGTTGACGATGACCTGCTGGAGCTCGGTGCGGTTCATCAGCACGAGGCGCTCCGCCGTGTTCTCCAGCCGCACCTCTATCGCCGCTTTGGCCAGGAGATGCTGGACGAGCGGCATGCAGTCCGCCACCGCCGCGCCCGGCGCATGGCGATCGACGAAGCCGGCGAATTCCTCCGGCTTGGCGAATTGCAGGAGTTTCGTGACGATCTGGCTGATGCGCTGGATCTGCTCGTCGAGAAGCTGGAACTCCACCTTCGCCAGTTCCGCCCTGTCCCCCACCACGGAACGCACGACCTCCAGGTTGCCCTGCATGACGGCGATCGGATTGTTGATCTCGTGCGCGACGCCGGCGGTGATCTCGCCGATGGCGGCGAGCTTTTCCGAGAGGATCAGCTGCTTGGTGGTGGCCTCCAGCTGCCGGTTGGCGAGCTGGAGTTCGCGGGTGCGCTCGTCGACGCGGGCGTTCAGCTCCTCGTTCCAGCGGCGAAGCTCCTGGTCATTCTGCTCGAGCTGGTCCAGGAGATCGTCGAGATGCACGGCGACGCGGCCGATCTCGTCCTGGCTGTCGACGGGACCGGTACGCGCGGAAAGATCGCCGCTCTCGACCTTGGCGATGGTGGCGTCGACGCGTTCCAGGGGCTCGAAGATGCCCCGCGCCCAGCGCAGGAAGATCGGCACGCTCGCCGCCGTGATGACGAAGAAGGCCGCGACGATGGTGAGCACCGTCTGGTACTTCGCTGCCGTGAACGGCGCCTCTAGGAAGCCGACATAGAGCATGCCGACCCGCTTGCCGTGGCTGTCCGTGATCGGTTCGTAGGCGGAAATGTACCAGTCGTTGACGACGAAGGCGCTGTCGAGCCACGTGCGTCCCTCGCCGAGCACCGCCGAGCGTACCGCGGCGGAAACGCGCGTGCCGAGCGCCCGCCGGCCCTCGAACAGGCGCACATTGGTGCTGATGCGCACGTCGTCGAGGAAGAGCGTCGCCGTGCCCTGGCTGCCCTCCGGCAGGCTCGCCTCGCGATAGACGAGATCGTTGATCGTATCGATGAAGACGAGGTTCTGGTTGAGCAGGATGCCGCCGACGAGCACGGCCTTGCGGCCCTCGCCGAGGGTGACGGGGCTGGCGCTCTGCACGACCATGCCGCGCGTCTCCTCCCTGCGCTCGGTCGGCACCGCATTCGGCGTCGGCACGAGCGGCAGCTTCGCGCGGGCGGCAAGGTCGGGGGACAGCCTTTCGAGATCGGCATTGTCGAAGATGT
Source organism: Shinella agrisoli (assembly GCF_046557955.1). NCBI lineage: Bacteria > Pseudomonadati > Pseudomonadota > Alphaproteobacteria > Hyphomicrobiales > Rhizobiaceae > Shinella > Shinella agrisoli. The sequence continues at coordinate 248,711 of NZ_JBJIEP010000003.1, forward strand.
CGATGCCGGTCGCGGCCGTGCCGGCCAGCGCATCGCGGATGACAGGCCAATCGGTGCGCAGCGAAGCCGCCGTTCCCGTCGTGACGGAGACGACAAGCCGCCCGTCCGGCTCGATCACATAGAGGAAATCGAGCTCCAGCCGGGCCCGTGCCTCGTCGAGCAGCGATTCCAGCGCGCTGCCGTCGTTGACGACATCGCGGAAGCGCGCCGAGGCGCCGAGCGCGGTGACATGCTCGCCCGTGTTGTCGAGGATATGGGCGAGGTACTGGTGCGCGATCGTCAGGTCGCCGTTGACCTTGGAGGCGAGCGTCGCGTCGAACTTCGCGTTCCAGCGATAGACCGTGACGCCGAGCAGCAGCGGCAGGATCACCAGCATCGGCAGGAGGGCGATGGCGAGCAGCCGGTAGCGCACGGAGCGCGCCGGCCGGATGGTGTCGCCCTGCTTGCCGTCAGCCATCCCAGGCAGCCAGCTTGCGGTCGATGGTCTTGCGGGAAATGCCGAGCTGGCGCGCGGCCTCGTCGCGCTGGCCATTGCATGCGGCAAGCACGGAGAGGATGTGGCGCCGCTCGACATCCGCCAGCGATGCCCCCTCCCCATCGGCAGCGGCCGCGGACGGCGAACCGAAACCTTCCGGGAAGCGGCCGAGGATCAAGGTGCGCTCGATGAGGTTGCGCAGTTCGCGCACATTGCCCGGCCAGTCGTAGGTCGAGAGCGCCCGGCGGGCGGCCTCGTCGATCGGCACGGCCGGCATGGCGAGCTGGGCCGAAAGCTTCTTCATGAACAGCGCCGCCAGCTCCACCGCATCGCCCTCCCGCTCCTTCAGCGGCGGCAGGTGGATCTGCATGACATTGATTCGGAAGAAGAGATCGGCGCGGAAACGGCCGGCCTGCACCTCCTTCTCCAGCTCCGCATTGGTGGCGAAGATGAAGCGCAGGTCGACGGGCACCTCGCGTTCCGAGCCGACGGGCCGGACCTTGCGATCCTCCAGCACGCGCAGCAGCTTGCTCTGCGTGGCCGGCGGCATCTCGCTGATCTCGTCGAGGAAAAGCGTGCCGCCCTGCGCATGCAGGAACAGGCCCTCGCGGGCGCGCTCGGCCCCGGTGAAGGCGCCCTTCAGATGGCCGAACAGCTCGCTTTCGATCATGTCCGGCGGAATCGCTCCGCAATTGACCGGCACGAAGGGCTTCGCCGACCGGTCGGACAGTGCGTGCAGCGACCGCGCCGCCACTTCCTTGCCCGTGCCGGACTGGCCGGTGAGCAGGACCGAGGTGGGCAGCGGCGCCACGCGGGCGATCGTCTCGCGCACGCGGGCGATGGCGGCGGATTCGCCGATCAGCCGGTCGCGCAGCAGGATATGGTCCGACGTCGCCTTGAGCTCGTAGCGCAGGACGTAGTTTTCCCGCTGCAGGCGGATGCGGTCGAGGCAGCGCGCCACGGCGTTGAGCAACTGGTTGGAGCGGAAGGGCTTCAGGATGAAATCGACCGCGCCCGCCCGCAGCGCCTGGATCGCCGTTTCGAGGTCGGCATAGGCGGTCATCAGGATGGCATCGGCGAAGAAGCCGATGGCGCGCTGTTCGGCAAGCCATTCGACGCCGTTCTTCCTCGGCATGATGTTGTCGAGGATCACAACGTCGAAATGGTGCTGGTCGAGCCTGCGGGAGGCTTCGTCCGTGTCGGCCGCCAGCTCCAGCCGCTTGCAGCGCGGCCCGAGCGTGCGCAGGAGGAAGTTGCGCATGCCGGGCTCGTCGTCGACGACGAGGATGGAGGCCTGCGCCAGCCACGGGCCGAATTCCGGATCGGCGGACGTATCGCGCACGACGCGCACGGCTTCAGTCGGCACCTCGTCTCCTCCCGATGGTCAGGCGCATGAAAGGCCTACCATAGGAAGCCGCCGCCGCGAGCACAAGGCGGCACCGCAACGGCGAAGGAGCTCATCCTCCAACAATTGCGAGCCCTTAGGCCCGGCAACGGCGTGTCAGCCCCTGCGAGGCGGCGCGCCGCTGCGCCGGTCCAGATAGGAGGCGGCAAAGGGGCCGAAATAACCGAGCAGGCGGAGCGCCAGGCCGAAATGGATTTCGCGCCGGCCCCTGTCCATGCCGGCGACGATCGCCCGTGCCACGATGGCGGCCTCGCGCGGCCTGACACGCCCGATCAGCGCCTGGGCCTCCGGCGGGCGCAGCGGCAGCTCACGCTCGAACTGCGGGGTCAGCGTATCCGGCGGGAAGCAGATCGAGACGGAAATGCCGGCGGGCGCCATCTCCGCCCGCAGGGCGGCGGCGAGGCCCCGGAGGGCGAATTTCGAGGCGCAGTAGGCGCTGTAGCCGGGAATGCCGATGAGGCCCGCGCCTGAGGAGACGATCAGCACCCGCCCCCCGCCCTTCTCGCGCATGCCGGGCAGGACTGACCGCGCGCTGTTGGCGACGCCCGTCAGGTTGACGGATATCTGCCGATCGAAGGTCGCCGGATCCTGCTCGAGGAAGCGGGCGGGCTCGACGATGCCCGCGGATGCGACGAGCACGTCGACGGTGCCGAAGCGGGATGCGGCATGGGCGACGGCGCGCGAGAGCGCCTCTCCATCGGTAACGTCGGCGGGTGCGGCGAGAATCCTCTCGGCGCGTGCCTGCATGCCGCGGGAAAGCGTCCGCACCGCCTCGGCCAGCCCCTCCTCGCCTCGCGCAACGAGGCAGACCCGGTCGCCGCGCTCGAGGAGCAGATCGGCAACGGCAAGGCCTATGCCGCTCGATCCGCCCGTCACGAGCACATGCCGCACGCTAGACCCCCGTCATGAGACGCGCGATCTGGCTGCGGTCGATCGTGTTGAGGCCGAAATTGTCCCGGACGAGCGCGCCGAGCAGTTCGGCGGTCTTCTCCACCGTTTCGCGGATCTGCTCTTCCGTGTGCTCGCACGTGATGAAGAAGCGCAGCCGCGCCTGTCCCTCCGGCACGGCCGGATGAATGATCGGCAGCACGTTGACGCCGGCGGCGAGCAGATCGTTCGACAGGCGCACGGCACGCAGCGAGTCCCCGACGAGGACCGGAACCACGGAATGCCCTTCGCTGAGGCCGGTATTAAGGCCGGCCTGCCGGGCCAGATCGAGGAACAGGCGGCCGTTGTGCCTCAGCCGCGCGACCCGCTCCGGCTCGGCGGCGAGCAGGTCCAGGCTCGCGACGGCACCCGCCGCAAGCGCCGGCGGCAGGCCGACGCTGTAGACGAAGCCGCCGGCCGAGCCCTTGAGCACCGTCGCCAGGGCGGCGCTGCCCGCGACATAACCGCCGCAGCTCGACGTCGTCTTCGACAGGGTCCCCATCCAGATGTCGATATTGGCCGGATCGATGCCGAAATGTTCATGGGTGCCGTGGCCGCCCGCGCCGAGAACGCCGAGCGCATGGGCCTCGTCCACCATCAGCCAGAAGCCGTAGCGGGTGCGCAGCTCGGCGAGACGCGGCAGGTCGGCGACATCGCCGTCCATCGAATAGATGCCTTCGACGATCACGAGGATGCGGCGGAACTTGCCGGTGAAGTCCGCAAGCAGCTCCTCCAGATGGGCCGTGTCGTTGTGGCGGAAGAAGCGGCGCGCGGCGCCGGAAAGCCTGATGCCGGCGAGCGCGCTGTTGTGGATGAACTCATCGTGGATGACGAGGTCTTCCGGGCCGAGGAGCGTGCCGATCGCCGTCACGTTCGTCAGGTAACCGCTGACGAAGACCACCGCCGCCTCCACGCCGTAACAGGCGGCGATACGCTCTTCGAGCTCCCGGTGGATCGGACGCTCGCCGGCCACCAGCCGGCTTGCGGAGGCCGAGATGCCGTAGCGGTCGATCGCCTCGCGGACCCGCTCGTGGACACTGGGATGCTGGTTGGCGCCGAGGTAGTCGTAAGACGCGAAGTTCGCGAGGCGGCGGCCGTCGATCTCGGTCTGCGCGCCCGCGCCGACGTCGTGCATACGATAGAACGGGTTGCCGATCTGCGTGAGTTCGCCCGCCAGTTCATGCATGCGGATCTGGCGGTACTCGGGCAGGTCCTCGAAGCGCGGGACGGGCCGCTCCGCCGACAGCGAAACGGCAGCCGGGCGGGCGTCCATGGTGGAGACGCCGCGCATCTTCTGCAGCAACGCCGCCTTGCGCTCCCGCGCCATGCGGCTCGCGGACGATTCGTCCATGGATGTCATCTTCCTCTCGATGCGGCCGAGGACGAGCCCATATGCTGCTCCGCCAGCGCCTCGACGTGCTCCATCTCGTCGCCATCGTGCTCCGCCTCTTCGGCACGCGCAACCTTTTCGTAAAGGTTGCGGACGACGTTTTCGATGGTCGTCGTGTCGCCCACGCTGGTGATCGGGATGTCGAAGCCGGTCTTCTCCTTGAAGCTCAATGCAAGCTCGACGGCCATCAGGCTGTCCAAACCGACATCCTTCAACACCTTGTCGCGGCCGAGCGCGCTCTCCGGAACACGCAGGATCGTCGCCATCTCTTCCGCGACAAGGGCATAGAGCGCGTCGAGCGCTTCCGCCTCGCTCTTCTGCGCGACGAGGGCGGCCAGGTCCACCGTGTCGCCGACGCTGCCGCTGCCTGCCGGGCCGGCCTGCTTCAGCAGCACCTCGAAAAGCGGCGTACCGACGATCTTCAGGTTGCGCGCGGCGGCCCAGTCGATGGGCGAGCAGACGACGACAGCCGCGTCGACCGTGCCCGGATCGTCGCGCATGTGCGCCTCGACCATGGCAAGGGCGGTCGCGGCCTTCATCGCGGTGCTGCCGATGCGGCGTGCCAGGAGATCGCCGACCTCGTCGTTGCGGGCAAGGTATCCCTTGTCCGAGATCGCGCCGAAGGCGACGGCAAGGGCGGGAAGCCCTTGCGAGCGGCGCGCGCGCGCCAGGCCTTCGAGATAGCCGTTGGCGGCGACGTAGTTGGCCTGCCCCGGATTGCCGATCAGCGTCGTTGCCGACGAGAACATCAGGAAATAGTCGAGCCTGTCCTTGCGGGTCGCCCTGTCGAGGATCGCGGCCCCCCGCGCCTTGACGTCGATGACCCGGCGGAACCGCTCCTGCGTGAGGTTCGGCAGCAATGCGTCGTCGAGCACCATCGCCGCGTGGACGACGCCCTTGATGGGCGCTTCCTTGCGCAGGCGGGCAAGGAGCGCATCGACCGCCGTCGGATCGGTCACGTCGCAGGCATGCAGGCTCGCCGCCACGCCCCGTTTCCGCCAGGCCGCAACGGCGGCGTCGGTCTCGGCGTCGGATATGCCGCGGCGCGTCACCAGCGCGAGCCGCCGTGCGCCTCTGGCCGCGAGCCAGTCGGCAGCCGAAAGGCCGAAGCCGCCGATACCGCCGACGACGACGTGGATGCCCTGCGCATCGAACGCGACGGGCCTGCCGCTCGCCGCGGCCACGGCATCGTGGCCCGCCTGCGGCGGCAGGAGCACGATCTTGCCGATATGCCCGGCGTTCTGCATGAGGCGGAACGCGTCGGCGATCTCGTCATGCTCGAACGTGCGGTAGGGCAAGGCGCGAAGATCGCCCTTGGCGAACAATGCGCCGAGCTGCTCGAAGATCGACTTCGTCAGCGCCGGCGCCTTCAGCGGCAACTGGTCGGCGTCGATGCCGAAATAGCTGACATTGCGCCGGAAGGGCCGAAGGCCGATCTTGCGGTCCGCATAGTAGTCGCGCTTGCCGAGCTCGAGGAAGCGCCCGAACGGCTTGACCAGCTCGATGCTGCGCTCCATCGCGTCCGAGAACAGCGAGTTCAGCACCAGGTCAACGCCCTCGCCGCCCGTCGCCGCCTTCACGTCGGCGACGAAGGAGAGCGAACGGGAATCGAAGACCAGATCGACGCCGAGCGAGCGCAGGTAGCTGCGCTTCTCGTCGCTGCCGGCCGTCCCGATGATGGTAAGGCCGAGGACCTTTGCGATCTGGATCGCCGCAAGGCCGACGCCGCCCGCCGCGCCGTGAATGAGAACCGTCTCGCCCGGCCGGGCCCGGCCGAGCTCGACCAGCGCATACCAGGCCGTCAGGAAGGTGACGGGAACCGTGGCGGCCGCGACGAGGTCGAGCTCGTCCGGGAGCTTGGCGAGGCCGGCGCGCCTGATGACCGTGTGGGTGGAGAACGCGGCCGGGCCGATGCCCATCACCCGGTCTCCGACGGCAAGATCCTGCACGCCTTCGCCGACGGCGGCCACGCGGCCGGAGAACTCCATGCCGATCGTCGCACCGGCGAAACCGTCCTCCAGCGCCTCCTCGGGCAGGAGGCCCATGGCCCACATCACATCGCGGAAGTTGAGGCCTGCCGCGGCGACCTCGACGAGAACCTCGCCCGCCGCCGGCGCCGGCCGGTCCATGCTTTCCCAGTAGAGGCTGTCGACGCGCGACGGCGTGCGCTGCCGGACGGTCGCGGCGGCAAAGTCGGCGCGGGAGACGTCGCAGGAGGGGACGGGGCCGCCCACGGCGCGCAAGGCCTCCGCGTGCCGCGCACCGCCGACGATGCGCCATTCCCTTTCGCCGTGACCGGCGGAGACGAGGTGGAGCGCCTTGCGCCAATCCTCGCGCTCCGCGTCCACAAGGTGGATGTCGATCTCGCTGAACTCGTTGGAAAGCACGCGCGCGAAGGCCCACAGCCCCGCGGACAGCGGCGAAGCGGCGGCGCCCTCGCTTGTGCCGGCCAGCGCGCCGCCGGGCAGGAGGAGCACGAGCCCGGGCCGGCGCTTCGCCGGACTTGCCTGCAGGGCCTCCACCGCCTTCGCCAGGCCGTGGGCGTCCCGCGCCAGCACGCTCTCATCCTCGGAACCGTCCGCCGGCGCCACGTAAAGCAGCAGTTGCGCGGCCGTATCCGCCTGCACGGCCGCTTCGAGGGCGGCGCTCAATTCGGCGGCCGGCTGGTGCAGGTCGATTGCCGGCAACTGTGCAAGGGAGCCGGCAACCGCGCCGAGCGGCGTGAAGGAAACGGCATCCTGCGGGCCGCTTTCCTCGCCTTGCCGGGCGGCAGGCGAAACCTCGATGAGAAGAAGCGGGCCATAGGGGCGCTGGACGGTGCGAAGCGCGTGCCGGTCCGCCGCCAACGACGTCAGCCGCCGGCTCCATTCCGCTTCGCTCGCAAGCCGGCCGACCGGGAAAGCCTGGGACAGACCGTTCGAGAACCAATCCGGCGCCAGGCCGAAGAAGAAATCGTAGAGCAGGGAGGCCGGCGTTTCGGCCGCAATCAGCCGGGCGCCATTTGCAAGGCCGGCGGCGCACGCGCCGGACAGCGCGTCGTCCGCCTCCAGCATGGCATGGAGCCGGTCGCAGGTGCTGACGATCACGTCGGCGCCGCGCAGCACGTCCGCCGCGCCGCTGACCGCCACGCGCGCGCTCGCGCCGAAGGCGACCTCGGCGGCGCGCCGCAATTCGTCGGACGGCTCCACGATGACGAGATTGCCGCCGGCGCGGGCGGCAAGGTCGGCAAGCCTCCGGCTGAAGCCGGGTGCCGTCGCGCCGACCTGAACGATGACCGGTGCGTCCTTCGCCCCCTCCGCCACAGCCTTCCGCGCCGCGGCGAAGACGAGCGCGTTGCGCTCGCGGGCCTGCGGCGAATGCAGCCGGAGAGCCTGGCGCATGGTCTTGCCGCCGAGTTCCAGCGCGTCCGCTCCGCCGCTGCGCAGGTGGTCGATATGGCGCAGCACGCCCGCACGGATTTCGGCGAGCAACACCGCTTCCGCGCCGCGGTCGGGCCGTTCGGCGGTGAATTCGGCAAGGATTTCGCCGGTCTCGGGCAGGTCGGATGCGGCTTGCACCGACCAGACGCCGTCGCTCTGCGCGGCCAGCCCCGCCTCACCCAGGAGGTACAGCGCATTCGACAGGAAATCCTGGAAGGACCTGTCGCCCGGCAAGGCGGAAAGCGGCAGCCGGCCCGCGGCATCCGCAAGCGGCAGCACAATGTCGTGGCAGGCGCGCAGAACCGCAGCCTGAAGGAAGAGCGAGGCATCGTCCGGCGCGGACGGTTCCGGCGCATCCATCACGAAACCGGCCGCCGGCCGCGACGGATGGTCCACGATGGTCTCGGCGACGGGAACCGCTTCATAATGGAAGGTCAGCGACGCCGGTGTGTGGTGCTGCTGGAGCCAGGTCCGGCGGAAACGGCAATCCTCCAGGAGGAGGATCGGGCGGCCATCTTCCGCTTCGAGCACGAAGCGCGCCTTGATGGAATGGGGGCTGACCCGCTCGACCTCGATACGGGCACGCGCCGGGGCGATACCGGCGGCGAGCAGGGAGATGGAACCGAAATGAACCGGGATATAGGGCGCACCTTCGGCATCGCCCGAGAACCGGTCGAACAACCCGACAAGGCCATGGAAGGCAGCGTCGAGAAGCATGGGGTTGACGCCCCAGGCCAGCATCGGATGGGCGGGGGCCGAACCGGGCGCGAGTTCGACATCGATGCGCGCGCGCTGATCGGTCTGCACACGCTTCGCAAGGCGGAAGGCCGGGCCATAGTCCAGCCCGAAGGAGGAAGCGATGCCATAGATGCGCTCCGCCGGGATGTCCTCGGCGCCCGAACCGAGCGCCTCAAGTGCCGGCGTGCGCATTGCAGGCAGGGCCTTCTGGCAGCGGCAGACCACATGGAGGGTCCAGTCGTCCGCACTCAGCCTTTCACGGGAGCGAATCTCGATCGTGCCGGTTTCCCGCGAGATCACCGTCGACAGTTCCACCATCGCGGAACCGAGTTCGAGCGGGCGCAGCAACTCGATGTTCGTGAGTTGCACGGCGTCGGTGCCGAGCGCCTGCTGGGCGACCTGAAGCGCGATCTCGACGAAGCCGGCGCCGGGCATGATCGCCCGGCCATCGACGACGTGTTCGGCAAGATCCGGGAAAAGCTGCGCATCAAGGTGGTTCTTCCAGGCGGTCCCGTTCGGGTCCGCCCGCCAGCCGGCAAGCGAATAGGCACGCGTCATGTAGCGTCCGAACAGATCGTAGCTGTCCGTCGTCGGAGTGCCGGCCATGGACTCCTTCTCGAAGGGAACGCCGGGCAGGTCGATCGCCGCGTTCCGCTGTGCCCGCGGCAGGGCGGCGCCATGCGCCAAGGCCCGGACGATACAGCCGGCAACGGGGTCGGTCGTACCGTCGTCCTCGCTCCTGTCGAGCGTCTGGACCAGTTGCGCGGCCGCACCGCTCGTCTTCACCGCATCCCTCAGGTAGTTGGTGAGGATGGGCTTGGGCGAGATCTCCATCAGCAGGTTGCAGCCCTGCTCGAGGGCGCGGGCCACGCCTTGCATGAAACAGACCGGTTCGCGCACGTTGCGCCACCAATAGGCGCCGTCGAGGGCCGTGCCGTCTACGGGCTCTCCCGTCACCGTCGAGATGAAATCATACTCCGTCGCGCGGGGGGCGATCTTCGGCAGGGTCTTGAGGAATTCATCCTTCGCCTCATCGACCAGGGGGTGATGGAAGGGATAGTCGATGTCCAGCGGCTGGACCGCCAGCTTCTGGCGCCGCCCAAGCGTCCGCAACGCCGTGATCTGCTCCTTCGGCCCCGAAATCGTGACGGAATTGCTGGCGTTGACGGCCGCGATGGCGAGCCCGTCGAGGCCGTTGCGCCGGATGAAATCACGGGCGGCCTCTTCACTGCACAGCGCCGCCGCCATCGTTCCCTTGCCGCGGGTGACGTGCTGGCAGCGGGAGCGGACGCCGACGACCGCCACGGCATCGACCAGCGACAAGGCGCCCGCGATATGGGCAGCGGCAACCTCGCCGATGGAATGACCGAGGACAACGGCCGGGCGGATGCCCGCACCGATCAGGCACTGCGCCAGCGCCACCTGTATCGAGAACAGGAGCGGCTGGGCGACGCGCGTATCGGCAAGGCGCTCGGCGAGGTCGTCGGCGACGAGGAGATCCGTCAGCTTCTCGCCGATCTGGTCTTCGAAGAGCGCGCTTATGGCGTTGAAATGGCGGCGGAATACCGGGTTCTCACGCAGCGCGTCGACACCCATGCCGGCCCATTGGGCGCCGTTTCCGGAAAACAGGAAGGCGACCCTGGGCTCGCCGACCGGTGCCTCGCCGACCGCCGCAACCGGCCCGCCGCGTCCGGCGAGATGGTCATCGATCCCCGCAACGACGTCGCGGGGCTTCCTGCCTTGCGCGACGAAACGGTACCGAAGCGGCGTGCGCCCGGCAGCGGCGGCGGCAACGAGCGACTGCGCCGCAGCCTGATTCGGGATGCCTGCAAGCGTGTTCCGATAATCTTCCAGCAGCGTCCGCAGGGCGGATTCCGTGTGAGCGGAGACCATGAAGTAGTCGCCCCCGGCCACCCCCTCCGCCGCAGGCGCACCCCGCCGGAAAAGCGGATCGGAGATGACGACGTGCGCGTTCGTTCCGCCGAAGCCGAACGAATTGATGCCGGCGAGGCGGGGACGCTGGCTGCGCAGCAGCGGCAGCGGCGTCGACGTCACGCTGACGTTGAGGCCGGTGAAATCGATGGCATCGTTCGGCGTATCGAAGAACAGCGACGCGGGAAGATGGTCGTGCTCGAGCGCCATGACCGCCTTGAGCACGCCGAAGAGACCCGAGGCCGGCTCCGTGTGACCGATATTCGTCTTGATGGAGCCGAGCGGGATCGGCGCATGCCGCTTCTGGCCGATGACCTGGCCGATCGCCCAGACCTCGGCCGGATCGCCGACCTTCGTGCCGGTACCGTGACCTTCGATGAACGCCAGGTGATTCGGATCGATCGCCGCTTCCGCGTAGATCCTTTCGAGAAGACACGCCTGCGCCTCCTGGGACGGCAGCGAAATGCCATTCGTCCTGCCGGCGGAATTGACGCCCGTCGCAAGGATGCGGCCGCGGCTGCGGTCCCCCGCGGCACTGGCCTTGTCGCTGCGGCGCAAGATGACGACCGCCGCGCCTTCGGCGCGCACATAGCCCGAGGCATCGTTGTCGTAGGCCCGGCAGCGGCCTTCCGGCGAGAGCATGCGGGCCTGCGCAAAGCCGACAAAGGGCAAGGGGTGGCTGAGAAGGTTCACGCCGCCGACGATCGCCGTGTCGATTTCCCCGCGGTTGAGCGCGCGGACGGCCTGATCGAGCGCGACGAGGGAAGACGAACAGGCCGTGTCGATCGTCAGGCTCGGCCCGCTGAGGCCGAAGATATGCGAGATGCGGTTTGCGACGATGGACAGCGTGTTGCCCGTCATGAAATACGGGCCGCCCGCAGCGGGGTCTTCGGTGGAAAGGTTGGCACTGTCGAGGCTCGATGCGCCGACATAGACGCCGATCGCCTCCTCCTGCAGGGCCGAGACGGAGAGGTTCGCATCCTCCAGCGCGCGCCAGGTCACCGAAAGCAGCAGGCGCTGCTGCGGATCCATCGCCATCGCTTCGCGCCGCGACAGGCCGAAAATGCGCGCATCGAACATGTCGATGTCGTCGACGATGCCGGCCGCGAACGTATAGGTCTTACCCGCGTTGCCGGGATGGGGATGCCAGAAACGCGACTTGTCCCAGCGTCCTGCCGGGACATCGGTTACGGCGCATTCGCCCCGGCGCAGCAGGTCGAACAGCTGCGACGCAGAACCAGCCCCCGGAGCAACAGCGGCATATCCGATAATTTCAACCGTCATGGACACCAAACATTTTTACTATCGCTCAGTCCCGAAGCCCCGGGAAACCAGTCATTCCCCGAGAACCTACACGGAAACACCCTGAGTTGCTCACCTGACAAGGCAATACAGGAGGCAGGGTCGCCAATGCAAGGCCGCACTCTGACATAAACGGAAGGATATACAGTTCACAATAAGCAAACGAGGATAAGATAAGTTGAGACCAGGGCGCTTAACACCAATATATGGCACTTCCGGTCCGCAAGCGTTCCTGTTCATGTTTGCGAGTTATGTGCTGCCGCCCGGCCCTCCCCGCTCGTGCCGACCAGGCGGTGCACGATGGCGTCGGCCGCCGCCGAGGAGCCGGCATCCGAATAGAAATTGCCGCGCACCTGATACTCCTGGGCGAGCAACCGGAAGAACGCATCCTCCAGTGCCCTTTCTGCCGGGAACGGATCTTTCCAGAAGGCGTCCAGCGGGCCGGGATAGCTGAGACCAGGCGTATCGAAAACGGCCGAGCCCAGGGTCTTGACCGGTTTGTGCTTCCTGAAGGCTCCGAGCGCGGCGGTCGAATTGACGGTCACAAGGCCCACCGCGGCGTCGATCAGCCGATCGAGGTTGCCGCCGTCGATCGTGTGGATGCGCCCGCTTATCCCGTGGCGTTGCGCCTCGCTTTCGATATGCGCTCTCCAGTCGATCAGGCCGTTGTCGAGCGGGTGCAGCTTCACGAGGAGCTGGTGGTTCCCCGCTGCATGCGCCGCAAAGGAGGACACGATCCGGGAGATGGCTTCCTGCTGGTTGGCGAAGGGCGAATGGGCCCGGAGCTGGTAATCCGTCTGCAACTGCAACGGGTAGACGAAGAAGGGAGCCCCGCTGCCGAGCAGGCGGCCGCATGTCTCCTGCGTCTGCGCTTCGGTGCGTTTCTTTCGCAACAGCCGCAGAACCCATCCCGCATATTCGGCAAGCGGATGGAAAAGCGCATGCCTGCGGTAATGCGGATAGAGGAACCAGAGGAAGACGTTCGGCAGGTTATAGAGGAGGTCGTAGCCGGCTTCCACAACGAAGCGATGGCGATAACGGACCGTCCAGTCCGGATCGGGCAGTCCCGCCGCCGCGGCGAGGATGCGCTGCGGCTCGCGCGGAAAGTGGGAATTGGACGATATGCCGTCGCGCTCGAACGTCACCCAGTCGGGCCTCATATATCCCATCTCGACCACGTGGATGTCGATGCCAAGCGCCTTTGCAGCCAGCACCGCCGCCTTGTGGTAGGGACGCTCCTCCCCCAGCAGCAGCAGGTCCGTGACGCCGTTGCGCGCCATGAAGTCGCGCACGAATTCCGGCCAGCGTTCCCGCCGGCCGCGATAGTTGACGCCGCCCCGGCGGCGCCAGAAGATCCAGTCGCCGATATTGAGATTGATGCGCAGGCAGGCATGCCCCCGCTCCTCCAGCCCCGCCGCGCATTTGGAGAAGAGGGGAGACGAGGGCCCTTGCAGGAAGAGGAAGGTGCGTTTCGCCCGCGCCTGCGGCGGAAGGAGTGCGTCTGTCGTCATTCTGTTCGCCGCCGTTGCACGTCGGCATGCGTGAAGAGCGTTCCCAGCAGATTCCAGGGCGCTTCCTCCTTGACCGACGTCTCCGCCTCCCCCTTGCCTGCCCGTGCCAGCGGCACCAGGGCGTAGTCCGTGCGCGGATCCGGGAACGGATCGGCGAGCGTCTTCAACAAGGGCGCGTGATCGCCGTAGAAGGCCAGCCAGACGGGACGTTCGAGGCGGTCGAGGTAGGCGACGAGATGGCCGAGGGCCTCGTCCGACTTGCGCAGCAGTTCGGTATAGATCTCGACCGGATCGGTCAGGTCACCGCACCGGCCCGGCAGCCATGGCCCGTGGTTGCCCATCGATGCGACGAAGACGAAAGCCGGCTGCTCCTTGCCGATGCCATCGATGATATCGACGACCATCTTCGTGAGGCGCCGGTCGGAAACATAGGGCCCGTCCGTATCGGGATTGTGCGCGAAGCCATCGAGCATCGTCATGTTGTCGAAGCCCAGGAGAGGCATGGCCTTGTCACGGAAGAAGAAGGTCTTCTCGTACGGATGGACGAAATGCGTGAGCCAGCCGGCCCGCTTGAGCCGCATGGGCCAGACGATGTCCGAATAGTGCGCTGCCCGCAGGTAGGGGTAGCTGGCGTCGGCATGGGCATCCTCCGGCTGCAGGCCGCTCAGCACGGCGAACTCCGTGCGAAGCGTATAGCCGCCCTCGAACACGCTCGTCATGCGCCCGGACTGCACCGCGCGCGCCTTCAAGCCGTCGAGATTCGGCAGGTTCAGGTCCGGCACGCCGAAATGGCGCAGATCGTAAAAGGACTCCGATTGCCAGACGACGACGAGCGGCGCGTTTTCGGCCGTTACGGCATCGTCGGCATGCACGATTTCATGGAATGCATGCTGCAAGCTCGCCATGAGCTCGGCGACGATCTTGTCCCGGCGCGTCCCGATCCAGATGAGAAAGTGGTAGATGACCGATGCGAACGTGCCGAAGCGGACGGTGTTGACGAAGACGTCGAGCGTCTGAAGCAGGCTTTCGCTGATCCTGCGCAGCCGGACGTTGATCGGCTTGACGAAGATGAGGACATGGGGGCCGAAGGCCACGCACAGGCCGACGACGATCCAGAAAACGCGGTTCCGGGCCGGCAGGATGCTCGGCTCGAAGTAATAGAAGAGCGCGGACGCGCCGAAGACATAGCTGCAAGCGATGATCCAGAAGAGCACGTTGAGCTTCGTCGCGTAGAAAATCTCCTTGTGCTTGAACACGTCCGCGACGAGCGCGATATCGGAGAAGACCAGCGGCTCGCGGATGAAGATGAACTTGGCGCGCGAGATCGCGGTGAAGATGATGAAGAAGCTCAGCGTGCCCTGCGCGGCATAGAGCGGGCGCCAGGAAATCGCGAAGAAGCCGGCGAAGACGATCGCTATGATCGGCAGGCGCGCCGCCGTTTCGATGACGACGCGCCGGGCAGTCCGCTCGATCCGATGCCTGCGGGCCACGTCTCGCGGCAATGCAAGAGGATCCGTCAGATAGACGACCACACTGGCCCACGCGAAACAGGCGGCGGTCAGCAGCCAGACGTTACCAAACCAATTCATTGCTCGGTGCTCATGCGCGTTGCAATTGTCCCCAGGCAGGCGCACAGGTGAGAGCGGCCAGCTGAACCTTATGCGCCGGTTCTGGCAATTTATGCCGCAGCAGGCAACCCTTGGACATTCAGGAAGGCCGGCGAAGCACCATTTTCCGGATGCCCGGCCCGTGCATCGTCGCAGGGGCCAAACGCGCAGCCGGGCAATTCCGGCTATCGCGTCAGCCGGAATCCGGTCTCACGATCCCTTCCCTGTCGCCGATCTCAGTTGCTCAGATCGTTGACGTTCGCCGCAACGGCCGCACCCTGGACAACCGGCGATACGGTCGTGCTGATGAGCGTCGAGAATTTCCGAATTTCGGCGAGGGAAGAGTTGGCGATGTAGACGAGGTCGCGATTGTTGACCTTGAAGCCCTTCAGGATGAAGAAGCCGCTCGGTTCCTTGAGGTCGATCTGGTAGATGACGTTGACCGTTCCGTCGGCATGCATCGGCTGCGCAGTGGGAACCATCTTGCGGACCAGGCCGACCGGCTCGCGGCGATAGACGAATACGCCCCTGGCGTTGGCGCGGTCGTCATTGAGCCCGCCGACCTTGGCCAGCGCCTGGTTGAGATAGAGCTCGGATTCGTCGAACTGCACGGAAGCGTTCACCATCGAGGCGCCGAAGACGGTGAAGCTGCGCGGCTGGCGGATGAGCGTGATGACATCGTTCGACTGGACGTAGATGTTCTCGCGCGGATCCGAGATGAGCTTCTCCATCGGTATGGTTTCCGACCTCGAGCCGCGCGTGATCTGCACGGCAAGCTGGTGGGACTCCATGCGGGGGCCGCCGGCGGTTGCGATCACTTCCATCAGGCGGTTGCCGCCGGGAAGAAGGGGAATGAGGCCGCTCTTGGCCACCTCGCCGGTCACCGTCACCGTGTTCGAGTTGTTCATGACGACATTGACGAGAACCTGGGGTTCTACGGCCATGCCCTTCAGTTTTTCTTCGATCTGCCCTTTGACTTCCTGCGGCGTGTGTCCGACGACTCTTATCACGCCGGCATAGGGAACCACGATCGTTCCGTCTTCCGAAACGGGCTGCTGAGGTATCTGCGCCGCGCCCTGCTGATTCTCGCCGCTCGAGAACAGGCCGTTCTGGGAGGCTTCCCATATGGTCACCGTCACGATGTCGCCGACGCCGATGCGGGAGGAGCTCAGCTTGCGCCCGCCACCGAAGGCGACGGAAAGCGGACGCTCCTGCATCTTGGCCAGCAAATCCGCGACGGACTGGGTCACGTTGACCATCACGTAAGGCGTTTCCGCGGTCTTTGCGCCGGACTTGATGGCGTTGGCGCTCGGGCCGGAGCTGGGGATAACGGTGCAGGAAGAGACAAGTAGCAGCGCAGCCATCAAGGCCGGAACGAGCAAAAATCGGCTAGACGATTGCATCCATCTTCTACTTTCAACTTTCAACCATGCCACCACGGCAACCGGGGGATTTGCGTGGGCATGAGTACAGCAGCGAAAGGAGTTGATCAACATTCAATCTATGTCGATCCCTCCATGTTTCGGCTCAATCTGGAACAAGTGGATTAAGAATTCTTATCGATGAGATAAATATGCGACAATCTCTTCCACAAGCGGGGCAGCGCCGACGGAGCGAACGCAAAAAAGCCCGTAGAATCATGTGCGACGCCTGGAATTACGCATTTTCGGACGCAAAACCGCTTCGCGTTTTTGCTGGGGATGCCGCTAGCCCAACAGGCCTTCCACCGTGGCTGCGGCGGCGAGGACACGCTCGTCGCTTCCCCTCGGCCCGGAGAGCAGGAAGCCGACCGGCATTGCGTCAGCGCCGGTGCCGCAGGGCAGCGACACGCCGCACCAGTCGAGGAAGTTGCCGATGAGGGTGTTGCGCAGCGTCTTTCCGTTGACCTGGAAGAACAGGTCCTCCTCTTCAAGCAGCGGCTCGACGGGGGGAGCGACATGGGGAAGCGTGGGGCTGATCAGCATCTCGCCCGGCCCGAGCCGCTGCTCGAAGGCGGCTATCAGCCTTTCGCGTTCGGCCAGCGTTTCCAGGTAGTCGGCGAGCGAGATCTTCTCGCCGAGAAGCGTGCGCTTGACGACGCGGGGGTCCATCCCGGCGGCAGCCGGACCCGTGATGCGCGCGCGATGGAGTGCGAAGGCCTCGGCCGTCACGAGCGCGCCCTTCCTGGCCATCAGGTCGAAGAGCGCGGAGAATTCCGGAAAGGCCTGGCGCCGGATGCGCGCCCCTGCCCTTGCCAGGCGCTCGACGGATGCCTCGAACGCCGCGACGACCTCCGGCTCGGCCCCGTCGAAGAACACCGTCTCGGGGACGACCAAGGAAAGGTCGGCCGGGCTCGGGCGCGGCAGCGCCGATGCCGCCGGGAACCCCCGCATGGCGGCGTCGATCCAGGCCGCGTCCTGCGCGGTGCGGCAGAGCGGCCCGAGCGAATCGAGGCTCCTTGCCAGCGGGAAGACGCCTTCCATGGAATAGCGCCCGCGGGTCGCCTTGTAGCCGACGATGCCGTTGAAGGCGGCGGGAATGCGCACCGAACCGCCGGTATCCGTGCCGATCGAGACGGGGACGAGGCCGGCGGCGACGGCGACGCCCGAGCCGGACGAGGAACCGCCCGGAATGCGGTGCTCGCCGGCGGGCGAAGCCGGATTGCGCGGCGTGCCGTAATGCGGATTGATGCCGAGGCCGGAGAAGGCGAACTCGCTCATGTTCACCCGCCCGACGCTGACCATGCCGGCGCCGGCGAGCGCCCGCACCACGGCGGCGTCCCGATCCGCGGGCGCGCTGTCCTTGAGTATGCGCGAGCCGGCGGTCGTCGGCAGGCCCGTAATGTCGAAGAGGTCCTTCCAGGCAATCGGCACCCCATCCAGCAGGCCGAGCGAGCGGCCCCCGCGAAGGCGGCGACGGGAGGCTTCCGCCTCCGCCTTCGCCCGGTCTTCCAGGACATAGGTGAAGATTGCGGCATCCGCATGCGCCCCGATGGCGGCCAGCGTCTCCTCCGCCAACGCGACGGGATCGAGCGCGCCCGACTGGAGGAGCACGGAAAGCTGGGCGATCGACCGCGGCTCTGTCGGCATCGTCAAATGTCCTTCTCTGCCCGTCCGACGAGCTGCATCCAGCGGCGGACGAGATAGTTGTGTTCATCCATGGCCGTTTTCCAGACGGCGATGCGTACCGAACCGCAATCGACATCGCAACAGAAACCGCTTGCCGCGCTGGGCAAGGCCGACTGCCGCGCCGGATTTCACGGGCGCGTCCGGGCCGTCGTTATCGGATGAGGTGGATCCGTCCGTCCTCCACGAGGACTTCGGCGGGCTGCGGATGCGACAGGAAGTTCACCGGGCTTGCCGTCAGGCCGTAGGCACCCGATTGCAGCACGGCCACGAGGTCTCCCGCGCGCAGATCCGGCAGCCCCGTATCGCGGGCGAGCGTATCGAGCGGCGTGCAGAGCGGGCCGACGACCGTCGCCGGCAGGTCGGCGGCGGCCGCCATGTGCGCGGGGGCCACGACCGGATAATTGCGCTTGATGACCTGGCCGAGATTGCCCGACGCGGCCAGATGGTGGTTCATGCCGCCTTCCAGAACGAGGAAGCGCACACCGCGGGACTGTTTCACCGCGTTGATCTCGCTGACATAGAGGCCGGCTTCGCCGGCGAGGAAACGTCCCGGTTCGACGATCGCGCGTGCGCCGGCCAGCAGCGGCTCCGATCCCATGAGGGCCGTCAGGTCCGGTATCGCGGCGGCCACGGCATCGAGATCGAGCGGCCTGTCGCTGGAATAGTAGGGGATGCCGAGCCCCCCGCCGAGGTCGACCGTGCTCAACGGTCTGCCCGCCATGCGGGCGACGCGGCCGGCCAGCTCGATCGCGTGGCGCCATCCGCCGACGAGGGCTGCGGCATCGAGGATCTGCGTGCCGCCGTAGACATGGATGCCGACCAGCTTGATGTTCGAGGCCGTCGTCACGGCCGCGACGGCCGCCTCCAGCTCCTCCTCGTCGAAGCCGAATGCGGTCGCTTTGCCGCCCATCCGCATGGCGCCGACCTGGACGGCCGGAACCGGGTTGATGCGGATGGACGCGCGAACGGGCCTGCCGATCGAACGGATGCGCTCGATCTCGTCCATGCCTTCGATGTGGACCTCGCCGATGCCGCCCTCGATCACCGCCTCCAGTTCCTGGCGCCGCTTGCCGGGGCCGGCAAAGAGGATCCAGTCCGGCGCCGCGCCGGCGGCGATGGCCGCGCGGTATTCGCCGAGCGAGGCGATCTCCACCCCGGCGCCCTCATCGAGGAAGAGCCGGATGACGGGCTCGGCCGGGTTCGCTTTGGCCGAATAATAGATGGAGGCGAAACCGCCGAGCGCGCCGGCAAGGCGGCGATAGGCCCGCCGCATCTGCCGGCCGTCATAGATATAGGCCGGAGACCCCACCTGCGACACGATCGAACGGACGGCGAGGCCGCCGACGCAGAGGTCGTCGCCCCTCACCTCGAAAAGGCTTTCCGCGAGCGCGTATCCGTGGCTTGCCGCCCTGTTCACGGGATCAGCCATCGCTTGTGCGCTCCCGGACGAGCTGCCGATAGTCCACCTTGCCGTTGGGCGTCACCGGCAGCGATTCGACGAGTTCCAGCGCGCGTGGAACCATGTAGGGCGCTAGCGTCCCGGCGACGGCCTGCAGGACGGGCGCGGCCGCGACATCGGGCTCGAGCGCGACCGCCACCGCATGGACCTTCTGCCCTGCGAATTCGTCCGGCAGGCCTATGACGGCGACCTGGCGGAACCGCCCGGTCGCCATGATCGCCTCCTCGACCTCGGACGGACTGATCCGGTAGCCCGAGGACTTGATCATCGCGTCGTTGCGGCCGATGAAGCTGAAGAACCCGTCCTCGTCCTCGACCGCGAGGTCGCCCGAATAGCAGACGATGTCGCCGCCCTGTTCCCTGGAGCGGAACGGGTTCTGCCTCAGCACCCTTGCGGTCTCCTCCGGGCGGTTCCAGTAGCCGAGCGAAACGGTCGGCCCGCGATGGACGAGGATGCCGGGCTCGCCCGGCCGCGCGCGTCGCCCGTCTTCCGTCACGATGAAGATCTCGCATTCCGGAATGGCCTTGCCGATGGAGGTCGGACGCCGGTCGAGCTCCTCCGGCGGCAGGTAGGTGGAGCGGAAAGCCTCGGTCAGGCCGTACATCAGGTAGAGCTTCGTCTGCGGCAGCATCTTCCTGAGGTTCGCAACCGTCTGCGACGGCACCGCACCGCCGGAATTCGTGATGTAGCGCAGGTGCGGCAGGTCCGTCTTGTGCAGCAGCGGCGCGGCCTTGGTCAGGATCGCCCAGATGGTCGGCACGCCGGCGAGCGCGGTGATCTGGTGGTCGCGAAGCGCCCGCACGATGTCGTCGCCGAAACGGAAGGTCAGGATGACCGTCAGCGCACCCTGCTCCACTGCGGTCAGCAGCTGGTTCAGGCCATAGTCGAAGCTGAACGGCAGCACGGAAAGAATGCGTTCGGCGGGCGTTATGCCGAGATAGGTGCGCACGATCCGCACGCCGGCAAGCAGATTGCGGTGCGACAGCATCACTCCCTTCGGCCGGCCGGTGGAGCCGGAGGTGTAGAGGATCGCCGCGAGATCCTCGCCGATATCGGCATCCCGCAGCGATGCGGGCTCTGCTTCCGCCATCTCCTCGACGAGGAGGATGCGCGCCTCTGCGACCCCTTGCAGGCACTCGGCGACCATGGGCGCGAGCGCGCGGTTCGTGACCACGATGCGGGCCTTGCAATCGGCGACGATATGGCTGATCTGCCGGCCGCGCAGCAGCGCGTTGATCGGAACGAAGACGCCCGCCGCCCGGCTGACGGCGAAGATCGCGACGCATTCCTCTATGCCGCGCGGCAGGAAGATCGCAACCCTGCCCCCCCGCTCAAGGCCCGCAAGCAGCAGGGCCGAAGCGAAGCGCTCGGCCTGCCGGTGCATGGTGCGATAGTCGAGTTCCCGCCCGCCGTGGATCAACGCACGCCGGTCGCTCTCCGCGTGCCGGGCAAGCAGGTGATGAAGGAGAACGGGAGCCGGGTTCACGCGCGGGCCCGTGAGACGAAGCCGACGAGGCTTGCGGGCGTCGCCAGCTCCTGGAAATCGAAACCGTCGTCCTCCATGGAAATGCCGAAGCGTTCGCCGAGGAACATGATCAGCTCGAGAAAGCCGAGGGAATCGATTGCGCCGTCGAGCAGCGCCGTGTCCGGTGCCACGGGCGCAAGCGCCGGGAAGCGCCTGTCGATATATCCGTAGATTTCCGCCTCGACGTCATTAACGGGGACGGCTGCGCTATACGTCATGGTCTTCCTCTCCATATGATCCGACGCGGCTACACCTTGAGCAGCACGCGCTCGGAGTAGAGCTCATTGATGATCCGGTCGTTCCATTCGCCCCTGACCTGGTAGCAAAGGCCGCGCTCCCAGACCCGCGCGTGGGGCACGTGCTTACTTTCGTCCACCTGCAGCGTGAGCAGCGGCACGCCGCGCCGGACGAGCAGGCGGGCGAGCGCCGCCAGATTGTCCGTGATGACGTCCGTGCCTTCGGCATAGACGACGCGGGCCGAGGGAATGCGCTTCCTCGGTATCACATCGAAGACGACGGGAGCGTAACGGCCCGCCGATTCGATCGCCGTGACGATGCAGCCGAGCTTCTCATGGTTGCCGAGAGCACGCATCAGGGCGTCGGGAACGGCGCCCGCCGGCACGGCCGAAAGCGGCACCAGCCTGCCGCGCCGGCGTCCGACGATCGCCAGCCACGGCAGGAACAGCAGGAGGCGCTTGAAGCCGATCGAGCGGAAACCGAAGCGGGCGTTCACCTCGACGGCGGCCTTCGTCGGCGTGAAGTCCGTATAGGTGACGTTCCTGTCCGCCAGGGCCGCCATCATCAGGCGCGCCGCGGACCAGCGGTGGCTTTCCTTCACGTACCAGCTCGAGAGGTTGACGAGCTTCCGCCCGGTCTGCGGATCGTGGCTGGGGATCGTCAGCAGAATGCCCACGGGCACCTCTCCGGCCACGAGGAAGTTGCCGATCGCGGGTTCGCCCATCGTCCTGTTGTGGTCGGCAAGCCGCCGCAGCCCGCGCTGCCAGAAGGCCAGCGAGCGCAACGGAAACCCCTCCGTGAGAAGTTCCGCCGCCTCCGCCAGACGGCCTTCGTCTATGGTGCGAAGCTTCAGCATGCCCGTGTCGACACCCCCTTTTCCTTCCAAAGGTTCTATTGGCGACACGTTCTGAAAGCGTAAACGGCACACGCCCTCACCGCGGTTTGCGCCGCCGATGACAACCTTGTGAACGGGACCGGGCGCCTCTTCCCTACGCATGCCGCAGCTGTGTCTTCAGGGTCCGGCGCACGAGATTGCGCGCTTTCTTCTCGGCGCGCAGCACGACGAAGCTGACGAAGAGGACGCCGACGAGGGCGAGGACGAAAGAGAGCGGTCCCGCGACGCCGGCCTGATGGAGCGCGTATACGACGACCATGCCCGTGGTGTAGTGGTTCAGGTAGATGGTGTAGCTCATGTCTCCCAGGAGGCGCAAAGCGGGGTGGGGTGCGACGCGGTCGTTCCAGCGGATCGCGGCGGCCAGAAAGGCCATCGCGGCAAGCCACACGGCCACGGATCCCACGGCCCGGGAGATGTCCCCCCAGTTTTCCAGGACGATCCCGGTGATCGCGAACAGGCCGAACACGGACAGGGCCGATGCCCAGCCCGGACGATCCTTCCGGCTCGTCGCATGCCAGAGCAGCATGCCGATCGCGAAGAAAACGCCGTATCGCAGGAGGAAGACCTTGAACGGAAAACGCGTCAGCAGGGCGACCAGCTGCTCGTCGCCCCGGACGGTGACGGCAAGGAGGACCGCCAGGTAGAATGAACTGGCCAACCCGAGCCCGAGCGCGATCTTCACCAGGGGCAGCGGGCGGACGAATGCGATCGCCAGGCCGATGAGCAGATAGAACACGGCCTCCACCACGAGGGACCAGACGACGCCGTCGATATAGGGCCCGACAGGGGACAGGAGGGCCGACCGCACGAAGCGGTCCAGCAGCGGCAGGGCATCCTCTCCGGCATAGAGCAGTGCGACGAGGCTTATCGCCGCGGAAATCCAGAGCGCCGGCAGGATCCGTATCGCCCGGGCGAGCGCGAAGCTGCGCGCGCCCGCCCCGCCGGCAAGCGGCAACGCGCTCATCGAGATGACGAATCCGGATATCACGAAGAAGATTTCGACGCCGGTTGCCCCGATATTCTCGAAAACGGAAAGGAAGCCATAGGCGCGTTCGGCCGGGTCGAACACGACCTCGGGCCGGCTTGCGGCGTAGGTCGCGAAATGATGCAGCAGCACGAGCATCGCCGCAACGAATCTCAGGAGGTCGATACCGTGAATATGCCGCGGCTGCGACAGGCTAGCGTGGGAAAACATCCGGTTCTTTCCCGTCGGTTGGGCTGCAACGGCTGTGCTGCGGGATATTCTTCAACCGAACCAAGCCAGATGTATCCCCCCGTTGCAAACGGTGGTTGCGAGTATTGTTAGCGGTTAAGGTAAACACGCAAAAGCGAGGCACCCCCGCAACGGCGGCTCGCGCCTTTTTCCGGCTACGCCTTGCCGGCCCGGATCATGGAAAAGTAGTCGTCGCCGCCGACCTGGCCGCCCTTGAGCGCGATCTGCAGGCCGCCGGCCGGGCCGCCGTGGGCGATGCAGAGCGGCGAGCCGGGCGTCTGCGGCAGCGGCATCTTCAGCGTGAGGGCTGAAATGCCCATTTCGCCGAGCGCATGGCTGGACGTGTCGCCGCCCGCGACGACGGCGCGGGCGAGCCCGCCGCGCGCGACGAGCGCCGACTGGATGCGGCCGAGCGCCCGGCCGAGGCGGTGGCGCGCGCCGGCGGACGAATCGATCTCCCCGCCCCTGTCGGCCGAAGGGCCGAGTGCCGTATAGAGAACGACGCTGCGGCCGGCCGCCAGCGCCTTCAGGCCGGCCTCGACGGCCGCGGCGACGGCTTGCCCGGCGTCCTCGCCGGAAAGCGCCAGCGGATCGAGCGCGACACCCTCGAAGCCGTCGGCGAGCGCATGGCGGATCTGGCGTTCCGTCGTGGGCGAGACGCTGCCCGAGACGACGGCGATGCGGTCGACCGGGCCGGCATCGGGAAAGACCGGCCGGTCGCCGATCAGGCCCTCGCGCCGCCAGGCCGGGATCAACGCGTATTCGACGCCGGACGAGCCGCAGACGAAGCGGCCCTTCCGGCGCAAGGCGTTCCAGACGAGTTCGCCGGCGGCGGCCTGCGTTGCGGGATCGAGCACGTCGAGGAGGAGGATGTCGGCCTCCTCGGGCTCCGGCGTCCCGAGGAGGGCGACGACATCGAGCAGCGCGGAGGAAAGCCGCGTCTGCCGCGCAAGGTGCAGGAGAAGATCGGCTTCGTCCATCGGCGTGACGGGATGGCGCGACATGACCGGATGGCGGTCGATGCGGTAGGTCCTGCCCTGATAGGCGGCGAAGAGCGCGCCGAAGGCGGTGTAGCGGCGGATCTGCGGCGCGCCGACGACGAGCGGCACGGTCGCCGCGCCGAAGACCGCGCGGCCGATCTCGATCGCCCGGCCGATATTGCCGACATGCGGGGCGGAATCGAAGGTCGAGCAGACCTTGTAGTGGCAGAGTTCCGCATCGAGCGTCTTCAGCCACGCGAACGCCGCGCGCAGATGCACGTCCATCCACGCCGGCGTCTCGCTGCGGCTGGTGCCGGCAAGGCCGAAGGCGCGCGCGCCGGAAAAGCGCGACAGCAGGTCCGCATCGGGCACCTTCAGGAAGAGCACGGTCTCCACGCCGTTCGCGGCGAGCGCCTCCATGACGTCGGTCGAGCCGGTGAAGTCGTCGCCGTAGTAGCTGATCAGCGGCCGGGTCATCTCAAGCCGCCTTGCCGTCGGCGAACTTTTCGAGGGATTGCGCCAGTTCCGGGTGGTCCTTCGCATAGGTTTCGAGCGGTATGCCCGCAGCGGCGGCCGTCCAGGCCTGCCGGACGGCCTTCACGCCGGCGCCCGGCCCGCCGGGGTGGCTGACGATGCCGCCGCCGCACAGATAGAGCAGGTCCGTCGAGCCGCCCGTCGCCGCGATCGTGTCGGGCGCCTGCCCGCCCCATTGGCCCGAGCAGACGACCGGCAGCGCCACGTCCTTCTGCGAGAACAGCGGCGTGCTGACCGCCTTGTAGGAGCGCACGAAGCTCTCGTCCGGCTCCCAGTATTTCACGCGGATGCCGTTGATCTGGAACTGGTCGACGCCGAGGAGGCGCCAGAACTGCTGCCAGACGGAGAATTCGAAACCGAGGCCGGCGTGCCGCGTGAGGATGTCCCAGCCGTTGCGGTGGGCGTGCAGGACGAGGCCGGAGCGCTTGCGCAGGAAGGCAAGGCCGCCGAAGCCGACCGAATTGACGTTGACCACCGCGCAATTGCCGCCGGCCGCAAGCACCATGTCGTGGTTGCGCATCATCTCGTCGGGATCGGCATGGCTGATGCCGAAGGCGTACATGACCTTCTTACCGGTCTTCTGCTCGTGATCGAGGATTTTCGGCATGATCGCCGCGACGCGCTCCTTCAGCGGCGAATAGGCCGGGCTCATCAGCTTCTCGTCGTCCTTGATGAAATCGACGCCCGCCCCGACCAGTTCGCCGACCATTTCGGCCGTTTCCTGCGGCCTGAGGCCGAGCGCCGGCTTGACGATGGTGCCGATGATCGGCCCTTCCTTGACACCCGTCAGCGCGAAACTGCCCGGCACGCCGAATTGCGGGCCCGGATGGGCGGCGGCGAAGTCCGGCGGCAGCTTCATGTCGACGATGCGGATGCCCGTCAGGCCCTTGATGGAGAAGACGCCGCCGATGGCGATCGTCATCAGCGCGGCAAGGTCGGTGCCGACCGCATCCATCGGGAATTCGATGTCGACGTCGGCGCGGTTGAATTGCGTGGCCCCGCCGGCCTCGTCCGGAAAGGAGGCGTGGCCCGCGGGCGGCAGGGGCCGGACCGCGGCGACGCGCGCCGCAACGCGCGCCTTCAGTTCCTCCGTCTCGCCCGGCAGGGCCACGAATGTGCCGGTCGACTGGTCGCTGGCGATCTTCGCCGCCATCGCCTCCACGGAGCCGGGCGTCTCTATCCGATAGGTCAGGCGGATCACGTCTTCTCCTCCGCGTCGTGTGCTTGTTAAGGCCTGCCAACTGGTATAATGAGTATTTATGTTATTGCAAGCCGGCGCAGTCAAAGCCTGTTGCGGCAATGGAACTTGATGCATATTCAGACCTGTCGAAACCAGGTGGCCCATGAACGTCGTTTCCGAACCGATCGTCCGCAAGAAACTCTCCGACGAAGTCTTCGCCCGCCTCAGGCACATGATCGAGAGCGGGGAACTGAAGGCGGGCGACGAGATGCCCTCCGAGCGCGAGCTGATGGAGCGCTACGGCGTCGGACGCCCCGCCATCCGCGAGGCGATGCAGGCGCTCGCCGGCAAGGGCCTCGTGGAGATCTCGCAGGGCGAGCGTGCCCGGGTGCTGCGCATCACCGCCGAATCCATCATCCGGCAGGTCGACCTGCCGGCTAAGCTGATGCTCTCCGGCTCCTCCGATTCGCTCGAGCACTTGAAGAGCGCCCGCATCTTCTTCGAGCGCGGCATGGTCCGCGAGGCCGCCGCCAGGGCGACCCCGGCGCATGTCGCCGAGCTCGGCGCGCTGCTCGACAAGCAGAAGGCGAGCCTCGGCAATGCCGATGCCTTCATCGATGCGGACATGGAGTTCCACCAGTGCATCGCGCGGATTTCCGGCAATCCGATCTTCGCCGCGGTCAGCGGCGCGATGCTCGGATGGCTGAAGTCCTATCATACGGACATGCTCATCTGGACGGGCCGCGAGAACTTCACGCTCGCCGAGCACGAGGAAATCATCCGCGCGATCGAGAAGGGCGACGCGGACCTTGCCGAAAAGGCGATGATCAAGCATCTCGAACGCTCCCGCGCGCTCTATGCCCTCAAGGAGCAGAGGCAGGCTCAGCGCACGACCTCGACGCAGCCGTAGGGCGGCAGCGCGACCTCCGCGCCCGGCGGCCCCCCGACCTCCCCGGCGATCGACACGACCGCGCGCGGCGCGGCACCCAGGGCGACCGTCTGCGCTGCCGGCGTGATGTTCGCCAGCAGCAGCCGCTCCTTCGTGGCAAGTCCCAGAACCCTGTCCGGCCGCGACGTCTCGACAGCGACCAGCGGCTCGCCCGACAGGGCGCCGAGGCGCGCCAGCACATGGCCGAGCGGGCGCAACGCGCCCTTCGGCGTCGCCTCGCCGTCTTCCGCGACGAGCCCGAAGGAGCCTGCCAGCGTCGAGAGCGTCAGCACCTCCAGGCCCGCGGGAGCGACCGTCGCGGCATAGGCCAGCGTCCAGGCGGCGCCGAACCGGCCGTTGTGGCGCGGGTCGACATCGGCCATGGGAATGCGCCCGCCCGCCGGGTTCTCCTTCGTCGCGCTGCCATAGGGGTTCTGCCGCATGGCGATCGTCGAGGGGCCGATGCGGTAGGGCTTGTCGCCGTAGATCGCACGGGCCGAGCGGACGACATGGGCCAGCGCCTCGAAGGTCTGCATGACGGAAAGGTCGTCGGCCGCATGCACGATCGGGTTGGTGCAATGGCTGACATAGTCGATGAGCGCGCCGGGCACGCGCTTGCGGTTGAGCTCGGTGAAATAGCTCATCATGCCGCCGCCGAGGCGCAGGCCGGGAAAGGCCTTCCGGGCGGCGGCATAGACATCCTCCAAAGGCGGGCAATCCGGCCAGCGGCTGCCGGGCGGCGTCGACTGGCGGTCCACCGAGGGCGAGACGAACAGCGTGTCGAGCGTCAGGCCTGCCGCGCGGACGAGCGCGGCGAATTCCTTCACTTCCCAATCCAGCGGGCGCTCGCACGGCACGGCGAGCTCCAGCGTCACCCTGAGGCCGGACCTCGCCGCGATCTCCGCGTAGCCCTTCAGCGCCTCGATGCCGTGGCCCGCGCCGGGATCGAAATGGGCGACCAGGTGCCGCGCGCCGATCGTCCCAAGGACGTCGAGTGCCGCCAGTTCCTGCGCAAGGCATTCGGGGCGGAGGCCGACGCCGATCTCGGGGAACGCACGTTCCGTCGGCGACAGCCGCAGGGTTATAACGTCCGGCGCAACGGCGGGCACGGCGCCCTCCTCGGCCCGGATCTCGACGGAGACGCGCTGGCCGAACGGTTCGCCCCCCGGCACGCGATAGGGCCAGGGCAGCGCCAGCGGCCGCACATAGGTCTTGTAGGACGCGTCGGTCCAGTTGCGCTGGTCCTCCATCTCGAAGACGTCGCCGGCAAACGCCGTCGTCGCCGCGATGCCGGGGGCGACGCGATGGGTGATGGCGGCGATGTCCTTGAAGGGCTGCCAGGGCTCGATCCGGTCGGGCCAGCGGGCCTCTTCGACGCTTCCGTCGCCGTGGCGGACCTCGACCGGCTCGCCCGCCAGCCCGACCACGGGATGCAGCACGACGAAACCGGCGCGGGCCGTCTCGAAATCGGCGTCGCTGACGCAATCGGCGGAGAAGGTGACGGACTGCGCCGCACCGGCGATGGCGACGGCGCAATCGAGATGGGCGCCGGAGGGGGCGGTGAAGCGGGCCTTGTAACGCACCGAGAACCCTTCTTCCGCCTCCTCGACGGCAAGATCGGTTATCGCGGCGGCGCAGGTACCCCAATCCCTGTCGCGCACGAGGAAGGCGACGGCGCGCAGCACCTCGTGGCCGCGGAAGCGCAAGGTGCGCAGGTTGCCGTCCTGCAGCTCCACGCTCAGGTCGCCCGCGACGAGCGTGCGGCTTTCCGGTTCGCGCTCGCGGGTGCCGTAGAGCCCGAGCAGATCCTCGCTCATCGCAGGAGGTCCTCCAGCGCTACGGTCTCGCCGCGCTCGGCGCTGAGATAAGCGGCCTCGACGAGGGCGAAGGTCTTCAGGTTGTCGCGGCCGGACGTGTCCGGCTCCTTGCCGGCCTCCAGCCGCTCGATCCAGTGCTTTTGGATGAGCACCACGCTTTCCTGGATGTTGTGCCAAGGCCGCGAGGCCCAGGGCCTGAGGCTCGGCGCGACGGTGCTGTGCCTGGTGCCGCCGGGTCCATGCACGGTGAGCCTATAGTCCTTGCCGAGGCGCAGCGTGCCCTTGTCGCCGTCGACCTCGACGAAGGTCTCCGGGAAAGGTTCCTCCGGCAGCCTCGTGGCGTAGCTGACGTCGACGATCGAGGTGACGCCGCCCGTATGGTCGAGCAGCATGGTCGCCACATCCTCGCCGGCGATGGCCGGGTTGATGCGGCGCGTGCGGGCGGTCATGCGGCTGGCATCGCCGAACAGGAAGCGGGCGATGTCGAGCGCGTGGATGCCGAGGTCCTCGATGATGAAGCGCTTGCCTTCGGCAAGGTACGGCTGGCCGGAGAAGACGTCGAAGCCGGAGCGGAAGGAGACGCGGCCCCAGAACGGCGCGCCGATCGCGCCGCTGTCGAGCGCCGCCTTCACCGCGAGGATCGGTGTCTGCCAGCGGAAATTCTCGTGGACCATCAGCGGGATGCCCGCCTCGTCGGCTGCGGCGACCATCGCCCTGGCGTCGTCGAGGGTCGGCGCGAACGGCTTCTGGCAGATCGCCGGCACCTTATGGCGCGCGGCAAGCTCCACCAGCGCCCGGTGGCTGGCGACCGTCGTGGCGATGTCGACGAAATCGAAGCCGCCGTCGGCGAACATCTCCTCCGCCGACCGGTAGCGCCGCGCCACGCCGAACGCGTCGCCGACGATCCTCAGCCTCTCCGGGTCGCGGTCGCAGATCGCCACGATCTCCACGCCGGGAAGATCCTGCCAGCCGTGCATCTGGTTGACGGCGAAGAAGCCGCAGCCGATCAGAGCCCCCTTGAACGTCGCCATGCTCAGCCCGCCTTTGCCAGCTGCATGAGGGTGACGCGCTGCTGCAGGCGGCGCTGCGCCTGGTCGACCACCACCGCGACGATGATCACCAGCCCCTTGATCACCATCTGCCAGAACGAACTGACGCCCATCATCACCAGCCCGTCGGAAAGGATGCCGATCACGAAGGCGCCGATGATCGTGCCGCCGATCGTGCCGCGCCCGCCCGACATGGACGTGCCGCCGAGAACGGCCGCCGCGATGGCGTTGAGCTCCAAGTTCGTTCCGGTCGCCGGATGCGAGGCCATCAGCTCGGACGAGATGATGAGGCCGACGATCGCCGCGCAGAAGCCGGAGAACATGTAGACGAACATCTTCACGCGGTTGACGCGGATGCCCGACATGCGGGCGGCGCGCTCATTGCCGCCGACGGCGAAGATGTGCCGGCCGAGCGGCACGAAACGCGCGAAATAGGCCGCGCCCAGCGCCACGACGATGAGGATCCAGACCGAGACCGGTAGGCCGAGGATCGTGCCCGAGCCGAGATAGCTGAAGCCCTGGTTGCCGAGGTCCTCGCGCCCGGTGAGGTTGGGCAGCGTCTGGCCGTCGGAATAGAGCAGCGCCATGCCGCGCGCGACATAGAGCGTGCCGAGCGTCGCGATGAAGGGCGCGACGTTGAGCCGGGTGATGAGGAGGCCGTTGACCGCGCCGATCAGGATGCCGACCGCCATCACGATGACCGCCACCTCGACGACGTTGAAATAGACCGTGTAGCCGATCGGCAGCGCCACGCCGTACATGATGAGGCCGCCGGCGATCATGCCGCAGAGCCCGACGATCGAGCCGACGGACAGGTCGATGCCGCCGGTGATGATGACGAAGGTCATGCCGATGGCGAGGAACGCGTTCTGAGTCGCGTGCTTCGACATCAGGATCATGTTCGCGGTCGACAGGAAGTTCGGCGCGAAGATGGAGAAGAAGATGATCACCGCGAAGAGCGCGATGAACGTCCTCAGCTTCATCAGCGTGAGCAGGGCGGACCCGCTGGAGACGCTGTCGGCGGCGGTGTGCGTTGCGGTCGTCATCACGCGTGCATCCTTTTGGTTCTGTGTCCTTCTGCGGAGGCCGAAACGATCATCTCCTCGGTGGCGTCCCTGCGGTCGACCACCGTCACGAGGCGCCCGTTGCTCATGACCGCGATGCGGTCCGACAGCGCCATGACCTCTTCGAGGTCGGAGGTGGAGAAGAGGATGGCGAGCCCCTCGCCGGCAAGGCGCCGCATGGTGCGGAAGACGTCCGCCTTGGCGCCGACGTCGATGCCGCGGCTCGGCTCGTCCATCAGGAGCACCTTCGGCCCGGTCATCAGCGCCTTGCCGATGACCACCTTCTGCTGGTTGCCGCCCGACATGGAGGTGACCTCGAAATCCGGATTCTTCGCCTTGATCGAAAGGCTGCGGATCGCCTCCAGGACCGCGTTCCTCTCGCGCCCGGGATCGATGTGGAAGCCGGCCCTCAGGAACTGGCCGAGGCTCGCCATGGAGAGGTTTCCGGCGATCGACATGGATTGCACGAGGCCTTCGCGCTGGCGGTCCTCCGGGATCAGTGCCAGTCCCTCGCGGATGCGGCGGGTCGTGTCGCGGCCCTTCAGTTCCCGGCCCTCGACGAAGATCCCTCCCGTCGCATGCCCGTGACGGCCCATGATGCATTCGAAGAGCTCGGAGCGCCCTGCGCCCATCAGGCCGTAGATGCCGAGGATCTCGCCGCTGCGCACGCCGATCGACACGTGATCGACCGCATAGCCCCCCTGGGCGCGCGGCAGGCAGATGTCCTCGGCGCGGAAGACCTCCTCGCCCGGCGCATGGTCGACCTGCCTTGCGAAATCCTTGGCGTCCGAGCCGATCATCGAGCGCACGATCCAGCGCGTGTCGATGTCCCGGACCATGGCATGGCCGGTGATCTCGCCGTCCTTCAGCACGGTGATGTAGTCGCCGATGCGCATCAGCTCCTCCAGCCGGTGCGAGATGTAGACGATCGCCACGCCTCGCGCCTTGAGGTCGGCGATCACGCGGAAAAGCACGTCGACTTCCGCCGCGCTCAGCGCCGAGGTGGGCTCGTCCATGATGAGGATGCGCGTGTCGAGCGAGACGGCGCGGGCGATCTCGACAAGCTGCTGCTGGCCGATCGGCAGGTCCTCGGCGAGCGTGTCGGCGGAAATGCCGGCCTCCAGCCGGTCGAGAAATTCGTTGGCCTTTTCGACCTGCGCCCTGTGGTCGATACCGCGCAGCCCCCGCGTGATCTCGCGGGTCGCGAAGATGTTCTCCGCCACCGAGAGATTGCCGAAAAGGTTGAGCTCCTGGAAGACGATGCCGATGCCGTGCCGCACCGCGTCGG
Source organism: Shinella agrisoli (assembly GCF_046557955.1). NCBI lineage: Bacteria > Pseudomonadati > Pseudomonadota > Alphaproteobacteria > Hyphomicrobiales > Rhizobiaceae > Shinella > Shinella agrisoli. The sequence continues at coordinate 280,693 of NZ_JBJIEP010000003.1, forward strand.
CCGGGCTGGCGAGGTGGATGCGTTCGCCGTCCATCCAGATCTCGCCGAGCGTCGGCCGCTCGACGCCGGCGATGATGCGCATCATCGTCGACTTGCCGGCGCCGTTCTCGCCAACGAGCACGTTGACCGCGCCGCGGCGAAGCTTCAGGTTCGCCTTCTTCAGCGCCACGATGCCCGAATAGGCCTTGGTGATGTCCTTCAGTTCGAGGATGACGTCGCCGTCGTCGATGCCGCTCATCCTCAGCCCCCGACGGTGATGGCGGCCGGCACCAGCTGCGGCAGCTGGCCCCTGGCAGGCAGCGGATAGGCGCCGGTCGCCGTGAGCCTCTTGCCCGTCAGCCCGTCGCGCGGCAGCGCCTCGAGCAGCGTGGCGTTCACATGGGTGTTGAACGACTTGCCGAACTGCGCCCATTCGATCTGATTCTTGAACGCATTGAAGTCCACGAAGTCCAGGCTGTCGCGCAGCGCCGTGCCGCGGATGGCCGGGCCGATCGAGACGCGCACGTCGGCCTTGGCGTCGTTGTCGACGTCGACATCCACGTAAGCGGCGCGCGATTTCGTCTCCTGCGCGACGATCACGCCGTCGACGCGGGCGATGAAGGTCCAGGGCGCGTTGCCCTGCCGTGCCTTGTGGCCGTATTTCCGCCCGGCCGCGTCGGGATCGGCGGCAGCGGCCGCAAGCACCTCCGGCAGCGGCGCGGCGCGCTTTTCGAGATAGGGCAGGACCTCGCCGTCCCACATGTCGGCGACCATCCGGTCGGGATCGAAGCCCGCTCCGGCGTCCTTGTCCTTGTCGGCGGTTTTCACGAACTTGCACCCCGACAGCCCGAGGGCCCAGGCAAGCAGGATGACGGCGGCGGCCTTGCAGCGCATGACATGGAACTCCGGCAATTTGGCGCGGGGGGGGGGGGGGGGGGGGGGGCCCTCCCCCCCCCCCCCCCCCCCCCCCCCCCCCCCCCCCTCCCCCCCCCCCCCCCCCCCCCCCCC